>NZ_JBFUID010000007.1:0-128678 GCF_056402055.1 Pseudomonas sp. P4_C4
ATTCGGGACGGTGACAGCAGCACGGCGAACCTGGTGCTGCAGATCCACAACAACGATGACTCGGTCACGATTGGCGGTCTGAATGTTGAGGGCGGCGAACTCACCGTCTTCGAGAAAAACCTCAGCGACGGCAGCAGCCCGGACGCACCGGCGCTGACCCAGTACGGCACCTTCACCGTGACCGCGCTGGACGGCGTCACGAGCCTGACCGTTGGCGGCATCGCCGTGGTCAGCGGTGGTGTGGCCGCCGGCTTCCCGCAAACCGCCGTCACGCCACTGGGCAGCACCCTGACCATCACCGGGTTCAACGCCGCCACCGGGGTGATCAGCTACAGCTACACGCTGAACGATAACGAAGCCCATCCAACGGCCAACGGCACCAACAGCCTCACCGAGAACTTCAGCGTCGTGGCCACCGACACCGATGGCGACAGTGCGACCGGGCAGATCAACGTCAACATCATCGATGACTTGCCGAGCGCCAAACCTGACTCGTCGTCGGTAGTGGAGGGCGGCACCGTCAACATCAGTGTGCTGGGCAACGACATCAGCGGCGCCGATGGTCCAGCGACGGTGGTCGGCGTACGCGCCGGTAGCAATACCTCGACGTCGGCCATTGGCGGGTTGGGTAACCAGATCAACGGCACCTATGGCTACCTGACCCTCGATGCCAACGGCAACGCGGTGTATCACAGCAACCCGGGTTTGGTCGGCGATGCGGGGGCGACCGATACGTTCACCTATACCGTGCGCGACTCCGATGGCGATGAAAGCACCACCACCATCACCATCGACGTGGCCAACAGCATCATCAAGGCTAACCCCGATAGCGACGTGACGGTCTACGAAAAAGCCCTCGACCTGAGCCAGGACGGGCAGGACCTGGCCGCCGCTACGGTCACCGGCAGCGACCCGGGCAACACTGGCGAAACCGCGTCCGGGACCCTGGTCGGTTCGGTCTCGGGTGGCAGCGGCGCGCTCACCTACATCCTGGTCGGCAGCGCCACCGGCACCTACGGGCAGATCCTGCTCAACCCCGACGGCAGCTACACCTACACCCTCACCTCGGCGCCGAAAACCTCGCCGAATGCCAACGACGGGCCGAACAGCCTGAGTGAAAGCTTCACCTACAAAGCCACCGATGCATTGGGCAACAGCAGCACCAGCACCCTCGTGGTCAACATTGTCGATGACGTGCCCAAGGCGGTGGCAACGGATCGCTCGGTGGCGGCGGTGGAGATCGATTCCAACCTGCTGATCGTGCTCGACGTCTCCGGCAGCATGGCCGACCCTTCCGGCGTGTCGGGCCTGTCGCGGCTGGATCTGGCCAAGCAGGCCATCAGTGCCTTGCTGGATAAATACGACGATCTTGGTGATGTGAAAGTGCAACTCGTCACCTTCAGCAGCAGCGCCACCGACATGACCTCGGTGTGGGTCGATGTCGCGACCGCCAAGACACTGCTGGCCGGCCTCAACGCGAACGGCAATACCAACTACGACGCGGCCGTGGCGACCATGCAGACCGCGTTCAMTACCTCGGGCAAACTCACCGGGGCGCAAAACGTCGGCTACTTCTTCTCCGACGGCAAGCCCACCACTGGCCAGGAAATCGGCACCGCCGACGAGACCGCGTTGAAAGCCTTCCTCGATGCCAACGACATCAAGAACTACGCGATCGGTCTGGGCAGCGGCGTGAGCAACGCCAACCTCAATCCACTGGCCTATGACGGCAGCAGCCACACCGACACCAATGCGGTGGTGGTGACCGACCTCAACCAGCTCAACTCGGTGCTGTCTGGCACGGTGATCGGCGCACCGGTCACCGGTTCGCTGCTGGGCGAGGGCGGCACATTCGGCGCCGATGGCGGCTTCATCAAAACCGTCACGGTGGACGGCACCACGTACACCTATGATCCGAGCGGCAACAGCAATCAGGGCTCGCTGAGCTTCAGCGGCGGGCTCAACCACGGCACGTTCAACACCGTGGACAACACGTTGAGCATTGCCACCAACAACAGCGGTACCTTGCAGATCAATCTCGACACCGGTGAATACGCCTACATTTCGCAGAAAACCACATCGGTGTTGATCACCGAAAACATCGCATTCACCGCCAGCGACAACGACGGCGACCTGGCCAGCGCCACCCTGACGGTCAAGGTCATACCGAACGCACCGCCAGTGGCCGCCGATGATAACGTCATCACCAACGTGCTCTCGGGCACCGTCGTGGTGCCGGGCGAACTATTGCTGGCCAACGACACCGATCCCAACGGCGATCAACTCTCGGCGACACCGACCTCCTTCAACACCGGCTGGATAGTGAAGGGCGCGGACTTCACCGGCACCGGCGCGATCAACTTCACCGGCACCAACAACAACCCTGCCAACCAGAGTCTGGCAGACGTGCGCAATGCCTTTGCGGCCAACACGGCGACCATGACGGCGCTGCTGGTGATCAGTGGCTATCTCGACAAAGCGAACAGCTCCGATGGCAACAATGAAGACCTCATCACGGTCAAGCTGAAACAAGGTGAGACGCTCAACCTCGATCACAACCTGGACCCCGGGCACGTCACGATGGAGTATTCGCTCAACGGTGGGGCGTTCGTCAGCATCGCCGATGGCGCCACCATCACCGCAAGTGCGGATGGCACTTACCAGATCCACATGACCAACATTGCCAACCCAGGTAACGGCAATACGAATGCGGCGGAAGACTATCAGTTGACCATGACCGTGAATTACGCCGGGGCACACGACGTCACCCCGGACTACCACGGCACCTACACCGCCAACGACAACCATGGCGGCAGCGACTCGGCCAACCTGACCATCAGCTATCAGGACGGCCACACCCTTACCGGCACCAGCGGGGATGACGTACTGGTGGCGGGCACGGGCAACAACCTCATCAATGCTGGCGGCGGCAACGATGTGCTCACTGCCGGCTCCGGCAACAACGAGCTGCACGGCGGCGCGGGCAATGATTTGCTCTTCAGCGGTTCGGGCAATGACATCCTCGATGGCGGTACGGGCATCGACACGGCCAGCTACGCCCACGCCACCGCCGGGGTGACGGTCGACCTCAGCTTGCTCGGTGCGCAAAACACCCTCGGCGCGGGCACGGACACCCTGACCGGTATCGAAAACCTCACCGGGTCGAACTTCAACGACACCCTGACCGGTGACAACAACGGCAACGTGATCAACGGCGGCTTGGGCAACGACATCCTCAATGGTGTGGGCGGCGATGACTGGCTGATCGGTGGCCTGGGCAACAACACCCTGACCGGCGGAACCGGGGTCGACACCTTCCAGTGGCTAAAGGGCAACAGCGGCCATGACGTGATCACCGATTTCACCCCCGGCACCGACAAGCTCGACCTGTCGCAGCTGCTGCAAGGGGAGAACGGCACCACGGCTTCGCTGGATGACTATCTGCACTTCACCGTCACCGGCAGTGGGCCGTCGACGGTGACCAGTATCGACGTCAGCGCCATGGCCGGCGCCGCGCCGAACCAGACCATCGATCTGGCTGGCGTCAACCTCGCCAGCCACTACGGTGTAACGCCGGGGGCGGGTGGAGTGATCGCGGGCGGGCATGACACGGCGACCATTATCAACGGCATGCTCAACGATCATTCGTTGAAGGTGGATACCGTGTGACCTGAAACCTTAAACAACAAAACCCGCCATCCCTATGTAAGGGATGGCGGGTTTTTGTTGTGCGTCGTTTAGGGAAGTGTCCGACCAGCGGTAGCAAAACCTGTAATTTCTGACAGTAGCCAGTCTTGCGTGACTGCCTTTAAATCAAGACATCGAGATGAGTGAAGCACTCATCAATGTAAGGCGAGTAATCAGTGTCCGCGCTCTTCGTCTGGCATTGCGATAACTGAACGTCAGGGCAATAAAGCTCAACATCAAAGGAGTATTAAAATGTCCAAAAAAGAAAGCTTTCCTGTTAACGCCAGAAAAAAAAGAGAGCAGTACCTGGCCTATCGACAAAGCCTACGCGTTATTGATATGGCTGCCCCCACACCTGGTACCGCCAACCCTTTTTTAGATCCTTTGGTAGCCGGCGGTCCGAAGTACCTTCCTTATAGTTCTTTTAATAAATCGCTGGTGTTTATGCACCCGGTATTTGATGGGCAAGATAGCAGCACTCCATCGAATTTTATTAGCTCGATGCTGACGGTTGATGGTACCCCGGATTTAACATCAAAATTTGAAGAGAGTACACCTCTTGATCCTCTTCCACCTCGTCCCATGACCCTCAATTTGCCGACTAAAGATGCCCCCGGTTTGCGTAAAATCAGTTTGGCCTTCGAGTTTCAGGGTAACCCTGCGAACGTTGAGGAATTCGAATACTTTGTCGATACCGCCGCGCCCTTACTCGATAAGTCAGTAGAGCCACCGCAAACCGCAATAGATTATGGTTTGGATCCGGATGACTTTGCTGGAGGCAAGGTTGTTAAATTGAAGTATGAGCCTTGGTCGAATCAACGACTTGGGGACAAGATTACGTGCTATATCGGTCGTGATAAAAATACTAAGCAGGAAGTGAGTTCTATAACAATAACTGCGGCTTACTTGAATCAAACGCTAGAGTTCGATTTGACGGCTGCTCACGTCGTTAATTTCGATGGGAGATATATTGTTTTCTGTGAGGCGACGAGTTATCCGGGCGTTCCGTCCTCACCCTCTGCAGAAACAGTATTGTATGTGTTCAAAAATCTTAAGCCGGTTGTGGCGGACCCCTTGCACGTTCCCCAAATATCAGATCCGACCCTTGATGCGATTGGGGTTCAGGAATTGATTGATGGATTGGATGCTGGTCTTGAAAAACTGATTCCAAATTTTAATAGTTCATTGGATAAAATTGTATACACCATTGATGGAGTAGAACAATCGGAGATGGCTATACCCGCCTTCCCATTCTTGCATAAACTTGATAACCACGCTCTTGTTAAAAATGGGCATTACAGAAATGATCTGAAACTGGGCTACAGAATTAAACGAGGCATCTTTTTTTATCCGGCTACACCTCTCGTCACCGATTATTTATTGGATACCCGAAAACCATGTGCACCGTTTGACCCCGATAAGCCGAATCCACCGGACGAGACTATGCTTCTTCCATGGATTAAGGGGCCGGTCTCCGATAAAAATATACTGACGGCAGCAGATAAACAGAATGGCGGGGCTGTTAAAGGGTTTTTACCTTATCACGCTAATTTCAAAGTAGGAGACTCTGCTCAATTTTACATAGGTGGCGTTGAAGTGCCGCCGCCGGGCGGAATCTATGAGCCCGATGGCACTGAAGATAAAACAAAGCCCATTGAATTTGAAATGGATTGGACCTTTCTTGCAACGATACCGGATAATAAAACCACGCAACTTCAAGTCGTTGTAACGCATGACCTGAATTATAACGAGGCGATTTCTAAAACGGATTTTGCGGATGTCAGTACTCGGCCGATCGTCTTGACCGCGGCCGGATTCAAATACATGCATGCCAATCCGGCGATCGGTTTGAACTGCAGCTCGTTGAGAAAACTACCCGATGGCTCGATTGTGTTGGTTGTTAATATTCCTGCGGATACACGGCTGGCTGGCAACGAAGTTACAGTAAAGTACGAAGGATATACTACAAACACTCCTGGGACTCCTATTCCCGGTTCTGAGTGGACGGATACCCCATATGCTCCTAATCCAACTGAAGCAGCTGCCGGTTATGAAAGGTATATGCCCTATGCTCATATGTTGGCGACACTCAATGGTTATGGTCGGGTGAGCTATCAGGTCACTATCAAAGGGGAGTTTGCCGAGAAAGATGGCGATGTTGTTCGGGTTAGCGCGTATAACGGCACGGATACATGCGATGTGGTGAAACCGATTGATCCTGTATAGATCGAGCGCCAGTAGGAAAAAGTCTTTTAGCTGAGTCCAACTGTATATCCGGTGTCGAGGCATCGGATATACAGAGTTGTTTTTTTTAATTTTCCGCTTCGGTTTTTCTCACGCTTTCAGAGATTAATCCTACATTTTTTTGTAGGAAGTCTCTGTATCGTCCGCAGCCCTCAACGTTCTCCGCTTCTTTGTAGGAGACAAGAAGACAAAAGGACAGACTCATGAGCTTCGATAACTCAGTCTCAAATAAAACTGCGACCGTTACGACATTCAAAGTGCTGGCACTGTTGCCGGCTTTTTTTTGGGTGAGCACTTCCGCAATGGCGGCGATCGAAGTTGGCGCCGGCGAGAACGTGACGATCGATCCGGCGGACCCGACCAGCGACTATCTGGTGAGAAATGGCGGCGTACTCAATGCGGGGGCAGTAACGACCCAAAGCTTGACCATACAGACCGGGTCGACCTTGAACATCGATGGTGCGACCGTCAATGGCATTCCCGGCTTCTATGGGATTCAGGTGTCTGATAGCCAGGCCACCATTAATCGGGCCACCGTGACGGCGGACACCCGTGCTTTATGGGTCGCTCGACCACCGTCATCTACGCAGGGGTCGACGGTCGAGGCTAGCGATAGTCGGTTCCTGGGCGGTGCGACCGGCGCACTGGTCACGGGACTGAGTACATTGACGTTGACCAACAGCGAACTGCGGGGCACCAATGCCGGCAGCGTCGGCCTGGACAGTCGTGGCGGTGATGTACGCGCACTGGCGGGCACACTGATCAGTGGCGACAGCGCAGGCGTACGAATGACCAATGACCCCAATGGCCAGGGCACCAATACATTGTTGCTGGACAACTCCACCGTAGAAGGTCGCAGCGGGCCGGCGATCCTGGTGGAAGGCGGCGTTCAGGGCGCGACCATCCAGGTGCAGAACAACAGTGTTCTGCGGGCGGCTGATGGCATTCTGCTGAAGGTGCAAGGCGGCTCCACAGCGGCGATGAATGTCGTCGGCAGTGCGCTGGAAGGCAACGTGCAGGCCCTGCAGAACAGCAGCGTCGACCTCTCGTTCAACGGGGCCTCGATGGTGGGGGACATCCTGCGCGAGGATGGCTCTACCGCCAATGTCACCATGAACAATGGCTCATCGTTCACCGGGCGCTTGAACAACAGCAACCTGACGCTCAACCAGTCGAGCCTGACCATGGTCGACAATGACAGCATCGACAATTTGTCGATGAACGACGGTCTCGTCAATTTCGGTGCGCCTGGCGCGCAGCGTGCGAATCGTCAGCTCGAAGTCGGTACGCTTGCCGGCAACGGCATCATTGCCATGCAGGGCAATTTCCAGACCGGTGAAAGCGACTTGCTGAAAGCCGATACGGCGACCGGCAGCTACGAATTGGATGTCAATGCTTCGGGCAAGGACGCGACGTCTCCTCAACAGTTGACGCTGGTGCAGATCGCCAATAACCAGGCAGCTTTTGCTTTGCTGGGAGGCCGGGTCGATGTGGGGACATTTGAGTACGATTTGGCCGAAAGGACCAACGCAACGGGCGACACTGAGTATTACCTGAACCCTACCACCCGGCTCACGTCCGGTGCGCAATCGCTGGTGGCCCTGTTTCAGACCGCCCTTACCGTGTCGTATGGCGAGTTGAAGTCGCTGGAAAACCGCATGAGCGAGTTGCAGGCGGACGATAAGCGCCATGGTCTGTGGGTACGGTCGTATGGCAACAAGTGGAACGTTGACGACGGTTCGTCGGGTGTGGGTTATCGTCAACAGCAGCAGGGTTTCACCATGGGCGCCGACACCCGGCTGGGTGACAGTCCCTGGACGGTCGGTATGCTGGCGGGTTACAGCAAGTCCGATCTGGATCTCAATGGCGGCACCTCGGCCGAGGTCAACAGTTACTACTTCGGCCCCTATTTTGGCTGGCTGAATCGCGACACTGGCTACTATGTTGATGGCGCCCTGAAGTTCAACCATTTCCGCAATGAGTCCAAAGTCAGGATGAGCGATGGCAAGCGTGCCGAAGGCGATTACAGCAACTCGGCGGTGAGTGCGATCGTAGAAGGCGGCCGAAATTTTGACCTCGGGGATGGCTGGTTCGCCAAACCTTCTGCCCAGGTATCCGCGGCAGTCATCCAGGGCAAGAACTATCACCTGGACAACGACATGGAAGCCGAAGGTGACCGCACGCACTCGTTGCGCACAAAGCTGGGCGTCATGGCCGGTCGAAGCATCGACCAGGGTAATACTCAGCTGCGTCCATACGGGCGGGCAGCGGTAGTCCATGAGTTTGCATCGAACGACAACAACGTGCGGGTCAATGGAAACTCGATCAATACCAACCTTGCGGGCACCGGTTTTGAAGCCGGTGTCGGGTTGACAGCTTCGTGGTCTGAGAATTTGCGTTTTGATGTCGGTGTCGATTATGCCAAGGGCAAAAATATCGAACAGCCCGTGGCCGTCACATTTGGAGTGAACTACCAATTTTAAAATGTGAGAAGCGAAAAAAAACCGCTATAACAGGCTGTGTGAAAACTTGGCAATCTGCATCGCGGTTTAAGAAAATGCCCCGTATCGAAAGATTCGGGGCATTTTTGTTGTCATGGCTTACATCCAAGGTCAAGCGCGCGACCGAAGTACCGACCGCCTGACGATACGGACAACCCACATGAAAGAGACCTGTCAGAAATATCAGTCATCCAGAACCAATCGAAATAAAACGCGGAAACATTGTGGTGTTTTGTAAAGCACTTCCCAAGCAGAGAGCTCCACTCATCGGAAATCCAGCCCACCCTGTTATTTCTGACAGTAGTCAATCAACCGTTCGAGGCCTTAAATCACTGCGTCCCCTTGACCAACCGGAGTTATGAACATGACCGATTTTCCCTCTAACAATTCATTGCAGACGTTGAACGAACAGGTTGACGAAAATCTTTTAACAGTCAGCAAAGTCCTCGATCGTCATGGCGTTAGCGTCGTTAACAGAACCACCTACGAAACAGCCATCAAAGTTAGCGGCATCAACGCTGAACCGAAAAACAAAGTCAGAATCATGAACGGTAATGAGGAATTGGGCGAAGCGAACACCAATGATTTCGGCGAATTCGAAAGCCCGCTGCTCGATTTGAAGCACTTCGATTGCTACAACGTTCGCGCCGTAGGCCAATGGAGTCCCTACCCGTCGTCACTGCCCAAAAAATTTACGGCGGCTACCGCGACGCCGATCATCAACGAAGTACTCAGCGACGGGAGGCCGATTGCCGACAATGACACCATCAGCGCTACAGAAGTCACCATCAACGGCAGTTCGATCCCGAACCAGGATGCCGAAGCGTTTAATGGCGATATTCCACTCAAAACGGAGCTAACCAATGCTTGCGGAGTATGCA
Organism: Pseudomonas sp. P4_C4; assembly: GCF_056402055.1. Classification (NCBI taxonomy): domain Bacteria; kingdom Pseudomonadati; phylum Pseudomonadota; class Gammaproteobacteria; order Pseudomonadales; family Pseudomonadaceae; genus Pseudomonas; species Pseudomonas sp. P4_C4. The sequence goes on from NZ_JBFUID010000007.1 coordinate 9,314, forward strand.
CTTTCAAACTGGAAGATCTGGCACCAGGCCCTTACATCATCACGGTCAAGGCCCCCAATGGAAACGTGTCGACGCCCCCTTTCAGGTTCACGGTGATTGAGGAAGGTATCGAGCCGGTAACCCTCGACAAAATCACCAACGCTGCCGGCACCGTGATTCCAGATAATTCCACGACAACCGAGAACGATCTGTTTGTGGAAGGCGAAGGTGAAAAGGGTGCGAAGGTTGAAGTATTCAAAAAGGGTGAAACGCTGGGTGAAGCGACTGTGGATTCTGTAACCGGTCACTACAGACATCCTACTGGCCTGCTGACTGATGACACCTACGACTTCACCGTCACCGCAAAATACACAGGTGGCGGCGACGCCGGGCCCTACACGATTACCGTGGAAGCAGCCACCACCGCACCAACACAAACTCGTATTCATGATGCCGACGGGAACGCAATTGCTGATGGCGGCGACTTAAACGCGAACTGGTTTGTTGCCAGGGGCTTCCATACGCCGAACAGTGTGGTCAAGATCAAGCTCAATGGTGATATCCAACCACAATCAGAGCTCACCAACGCTGAGGGTAGATGGGCCTCATTCCAAAGTAATCTGACAGTCGGGAGCGCCTATGAAATTAGTGCCCTGACGGAAGATGAAAAGGCTGAGTCCAATAAATGGACCGTCGTTGCCCGAGCCCCTTCCAAAAGCTAAAAAAACTCGCAGCAGACAGAGCAAAAAAAACGCTTATACAGACTGTGTGAAAACACGCTGAAGGCGGCCTAAGCAAACGCCCCGACTTGTTCGGGGCGTTTGCTTTTGTGCAGGTAACAGCCAAAAAAAGGCTTTTCAGCCCATCAACGCCATCATTCGGCGTACACCCAACACATTGATCGCTCTTTTGAGGTTGTAGGCGTTCACTGCCAGGGCCATTTCCGCGGTTGCCCCCTCTAACTGTCGCAACAGGAAGCGGCCGTTTCCAAGCAGCCATTGTTTGAGGTTGCCGAAGGAATGCTCAACGATGGACCTTCGGCTCACCATCATTTCGGGATGCGCGTGCATGCGCTGCTCCATTCGCTCGAAGGTTTCTTCGTGGGCGTGGCGTGAGACGTATCGGCGCTGAGCGTCGGTGCATTGCCCTTTCAGTGGGCAGTTAGCGCAGTCGCTGATAGCCGCATGGTAAATGCGCTCACCTTTATTCAGCTGTTTGAGCGTCAGCCGTTTGTCAGCAGGGCACTGGTACTGATCCTGCAGCGCATCGTAAGTAAAATCTTTTCGCGCGAAGAGCTCCTTCTCTTTGCTACGAGGGTTAACCGCTCGGTTGGGCGGTACGTATGCCGTAATGCCCGCCTCTTCACACGTCTGGAACTGCTTGCCGTTGGAGTAGCCCGCATCGGCGGTCACGCTCAGTTCGCTCTGCTGCAACGTTGCCGGGCTTCAAGTTGCTCTAGCGCTGTCCTGATGGCGCTGCGATCAATGGTTTCACCCGATTCGGCGTTATCGGCCTCATCCAGTTCGGCCAGATTTTGGGCGATGCGCTTATCCAGTTTTTCCTGCTGGCGCTTGAGCTGTTTTACGTTCAGATGGCGCCGCGAAGAAGCTACCGCCTGAAATTTGCTGCCATCAATGACAACCAGGCCGCCAGCAATCAAACCGACCGTACGGCAGAACTGAACGAAGACCCGAAACGTTGCACTGAACGCTTGTTTGTTGCCCTTGCGAAAGTCAGCAATGGTCTTGAAATCGGGTTTGAGGCGGTTGAGCAACCACATGACTTCGATGTTGCGCTGGCATTCGGCTTCGAGACGACGGGAGGAGCGGATACGCTGGAAATAGCCGTACAGATAGAGCTTGAGCTGATCTGCCGGATCGTAAGAGGGGCGGCCTGTGCTTTTGGGCACCGCCTTGTCGAACCCCAAGCGTATGAGATCGAGCTTGGCAACGACGGCATCAATCACGCGAACGAGGTGATCCCAGGGATTAAATCCTCCAGTGAAACCGGAAAAAGGCTGATCTGATCGCGTGCTTGACCTTGGATGTAAGCCATGACTACAAAAATGCCCCGTATCTTTCGATACGGGGCATTTTCTTAAACCGCGATGCATATTGCCAGGTTTTCACACAGCCTGACTGAGTGGTTTTTTTCCGTTGCCTGCATTCAGTTTTGATTAACGCTCAGTGGAGTCCTTTACTGGCGCACGGTAATGGTCCATGTATTAGACTCTGCGTTATCGCCGTACTGGGCCACCGCGCTAATCGCATACCGGGTTCCAAGGGTCAGTTCAGACACGAGCTTGACCCACTCTCCCTTATCATTTGTAGGTGCTGCCTTTTCATCAATGTCTCCGTTGATCTTGAGCTTGATCGCTTCTGATGGCGCAGCAAGGCCCCTGACATAAACATAGGTTTGCGTGGTGCTGCCGTTATCCTCGATCGGGCCGTTTGTATCGTAGATACGGGTGCTGTGCGGCTTTACAGTTGATTCCACGTTAAAGGTGTATGGGGGGGCTGTGACGTCCCCTACGCCATAGTTTGCTTTTGCTGTAAGGCTGTAAGCACCTTCGGATACATTCAGCGCAATTGTCCAAGCGCCATTTTCGGGGTCAGTTGTTACGGTGGTACCTTCTATTGGAGTGCCACCATTGAGTAGCTGAATGCTCTTGCCGGGGCGGGCATGACCCTTGATGATCAACAGGTCTTTGTAGGTGGTGCCGGCTTCAGGGACAGCGGGACCCTCTTCGGATTCAAGAACTTCGTCCAGGCCAAGTTCGACGTCCAGTACCACGGTGAAAGTCCGCGGGAGAGTCGTTTCCACCGGGCTATAGTTTGTTCGAGCTGTCAGACTGTAGGAATTCACGGGCAAATCTCTGAATGTATGCTCCCAGACTCCGGAGTCATTCGCTGTCACCGTCACTGGTGCCGGTTGTCCACCGAGCAATGTCAGCTCACCATTTTTCCGTGCCTTGCCTTTGATGGTCAGGGTCGTTTGGATGGTGGTATCGCCTTCATCTACGCTGGTCCCATCGTCGTCCAGCACATCATCAAGACTCAGCGGCATGCTCGTGGCCACTGTAAACTTGAACACAGTGGACTCTTTGTTATTCGGTGCCTTGATCTTGATGTTGTATGGCCCCGTTTTCAGCTCATCCAGGGTCAGTTTGAACAGGCCGTCAGCATTAACCAATGCTTTCTTGCCCGTTGTCGCGACGCCATTGAAGGCTTCGACTTCAACGTCGGGGGGCGCATTGCCGGTGATGTCTACCCAATCGCCGTCGTAGGTGCCGCCGTCTTCGATAGCACCGTCCTTGCCAGTGACGGAATTGATAATGGGTGTTTCGGTCGCCAGGACAAAGGTTTTATTTCGGGAGCTATTCTGCGGCGGGAATTTTTCCAAAGCGGATATTCTGTAGCGCCTGAAGTCTGACAGCGTGAAATTCGTTTCCCAAATGCCGGAAGCATTGCTGGTCATATCAGTAAGTCTGATCGCGTTATCGCGCAACCAGAGGGCGGTATTTACCTCGGACGTGCCCTTGAAGGTCAGGGTTTTATCGTATGTGGTGCCGTTTTCGCCAACGAGATTATCGCTGGAATCGCGAATTTCATCGAACGTTACAGGTGCTGATACTTCAACTGGTGTATCAGGGGAGAGCTTCGAGGTGCTCGGTGTTTTGGTGATCATGTTGATGACTCCATTTGCTGTTGAGGGAAACGAAGTCAATTAAGGCTCGAAGTAGTCTGGGTGGCTACTGTCATAACTAATAGGTGTTTATTGTTTTTGGAGAGTGGGTGGCGTTACCAGCATGGAAAGGTGTTTTCTTATTGTGATTTATTCTGGTTTAACTGGTATTTTTGACGGTAGTGCTTATGTACATGTTTTTTTAGAGTGGTGTTTCTTCTTTTGAATACATTGCTTTTTAAGAGGTGGCATCATGACGGCGACAACAGCTTATTCAGGAGCTCAAAGTTCTCCCTGGGAACAGGTAAATTTTTTCATGAATGGTGAGCAAGTGTCGTGGAACTCGCCGAGTATCGGACTTCGTCGTGGGCAGTCAAATGAATTAATAGTCAAAGCGCCCTGGCTGAACGGAACTCAAATCAATCTGGGATTGGTGAATGACAACGGACTGGTCATCGGAGCCGAGCCAGCATTCGGTGATTGGGTGTCGATAAAGGACGGTGAAGCAAGTTGGAGGCTGACGCCGGAGAATTTAAGCGGGCGTGTCAGGCTGGTGTTCTTGAGCCGGGAGTTTGATCAGGTTCATGAGTTTCCGTGTTGGGTACTGTCGCCCAATCTGTCGGATGAAGGGTACGCGACATTGGGCGGCACCCTCATACCAACACCTGTAGGCCCGAAAGAGTTTTGGCCGGGTGTAAGCCAACACCTCAATTTTCGAGCTAACCCTGGGAGCCCCATTGCAGGCTTTCCACTGATGCTGAACTTTTCATTCAAAGAGCCCGGGTTACCCCACCCGCTGACCAGCAGCCCCCCCATATTGACCCAAACCACTGATCATCAATGGTATCTGACCGGCATAGAGGAGACTCGAGAGATAGAATTCAATCTCTTCATAACGGGCCAAGGGATGACACCGGTTAGAGTATTGGATTGCATCAGGCGCTCCTCAAACCTTTTGGATTATGCAACGATCAAGCTAAATGGAGTGGATGTTCCTGCTGGCGGAGCACGGTTCAAGGGCGGTGTATCAGAAACACTGAGTGTTGTTGCTAAACCGGGCAGCCCATCACTGGATTCAATGTATTTATTCTGGGAAAAAGGCGGTGGACAGCTCAATGAAAATTACTTTAAGAGCGATCCTGCCTTCACTTTTCCAAACGGCGGTTTGACTTGGAATATAACCTGCCCTGCGCAAACGCGTGGTGAGTTTGCGTTGAAAATTCAAAGACTTCATGGTGTCACAATGACCCGCTTTCGTTGTTTTCTGGAGTGATAAACCATGTAGTTTACGCGTTTGGGGATGGCCCCGTTGATTGGGTCATCCCCAAATACTTCACATCGGCTGCGGCGATCCGATCAAGCGCCCCGTTACGCCAAACACCCCCAGTGCCCTGATCACCTCCAACTCCCCCTGGGTTTCTACTTGCTCCGCAATCAATGGCAAATCGATGCTGTTGGTCGTCCGGTAAAGTGCCTCGATAAACAGCCGTTTATCAGGCTCCTCGTCAATGTTGCGAATGTAGGCCCCATCAATTTTCAGGTACGCCAGGCCCAATTGGGTGAGGTTGCCGATCTGACTGAAACGCCCGCCAAAATGTTGCAGACCGATTCGATAACCGGTGGCAAGCAGGCTGTGGCAAAAACGCTGCAGTTCTTCGGGGGACGGCAACTGGCGCTCGTCGATTTCCAGGGTCAGCAGCGGCGCCAGTTCCGCAAGTGAGTCGAGCAGGTCGAGGATTGTTCGCCATTGCACCGGGTCGCGCAGGGTGTTGCCGGACAGGCTCAGTGCCAAGGGCCTGCGGTTGAGCACCAGATCGTCCAGCGTGGCTTCGAGCATCGCCAGGTCGAACCGTGCCGACCAGCCGAGACGCTCGATCCACGGCAGGAAATGCCCGGCGGCAATCGCCTCGCCCTCTGGGTCGAGCAGGCGTGCGAGCACTTTGTGATGCAGCACGTGTTGGGTGTCGGCGCATTGCACGACGGGCTGGAAGTACAGCTGCATTTTGCCTTCGGTCAAGGCATCGTCGATCCAGGTGCGCCAGTCGTGCTGGGAGTGATTCGGCGCGGTGTCACGATGGCTCAAATGCACCCAGGGTCGCTCGGGATGTTGCCGGGATTCAGTCAGTGCCTGATCCAGGCGCAAGAGTACAGTGCTGATCGGCTCACCGGGGCGATAGGCGACAACGCCCAGATGGGCGACGGGCATGCAGTCGCTGGCGCCGGTCAGGCGCAGGTTCTCCAGGCTGACGCTGATATCTGAGGCCAGGCGAGCGGCATTTTCAGCGTCCAGACCCGGTGTCAGCAGGCTGAATTCGCCGCCACGATTGCGTGCCGCCAGCCAGGTGCGCCGTTCCGGCAATTGAGTCAGGCGCTTGAGCAATTCGCCCACGGCACTGATCAGCGCGTCAGTTCGTTGGCCACCCATTCGCTGGTTGAGCCCGTTCAGGTCGTTGATCCGCAACATCAGCAAATGACCATCGCGGCTCTGTTCGCACACGCGTAAATGGTCGGCCAGTTGCTCGTCGAGCAGGCGCCGGTTGGCCAGGCCGGTGAGGCTGTCCAGATAGGATTCGGCCCGCAGTTTTTCGCTGCGTGCGGCTTCTTCGGCGAACAGCGCCTTGAGCTTCTCGACCATCTGGTTCATCGCCAGCACCACCCGTTTCAGTTCCGGTGTACGCGGCAGTTTCGGCAGACTGAGAAACTCGCGTTTACTGATAGCTTCAGCCTGTCGGACCATGCTGTCGAGTGGGCGCAATTGCCGGCGCAGCATCCATCCTCCAATCACCGCACTGAACAGCCCGCACAACAGCAACCAGATCAGGCTGCCGAGGGTGCTGTCCCAGAGCTTGGCCAGGGCGAATTGCGGATTGCTCAGCACTTCGACCCGTGCCAGCTGTTCCCAGCTGCGCATGATCAAGGCATCGCCACCTTCCGGGCGCAGGTCGACCAGGTTGACGAACCAGTCAGGCGCACCGTCGATTTTCGTCGGTGCGCTGCGCTCCACCAGGGTTTGCTGATCCTTGAGCCTGATGATGCGGATGCTGCTGAAATAGCCACTGTCGAAAATCGAGCTGACCATCAGCTCCATCATGGCCGGGTCATCGACCTGTGCGGTCAGTGACAGCCCCAGCGCGGTGGCTGCGTCCTGGGCGTGGGCGCGCAGTTGACTGAGGGTTTGCTCGCGGGAGCTTTCCAGGCTGGCAAAAAAACTGCCGCTGAACGCCACCAACAGGAACAGGCAGATGGCCAGGAACAGCTGTTTACGCAATGTCATACATCGCTCCTTGCCATGGCGGTCAGCCGTCCCCTATGTCGAAGCCTTCGGCATTGAAGGCGTACACCGGTAGCAGGTCTTTGCGTTGGGACGCGGGGCGGATATCGCCGATCAGGTTGTCCAGTACCAGCGGGTCGGTCGTGGGGGGGCTGTAGAACGTCAGCACCCTATGCGCCTGGTTCTGACTCAGGGCCTTGACGTAGGTGATGCGCAGTTTTTCGCTGGGAATGCCGAGTCGGCGCAGGCTGAAGTATTTCGCCAGGGCATAGTCTTCGCAGTCGGCGGTGCCCTTGATCAGGGCTTCGACGGGGGTGGCCCAATAATCGGTCTGTTGCCAGATGCGCGTGTCGTCCTGAAAGTTCAGCTGCTGATTGAAGAAGCGGTTCACCGCGTTGAGTTGCTCAGGTTCGGGCGCGCCGCGTGCGCTCTGCAGCATTTGACTCCAGGCTTCGATCCGGCCTCGCGCCGGTCCCGGCGGGCCGTAGCGTTGTTCAACGGTTTGCAGAATCTGTGAAAAATCCCAGTCGGCCCGGACCCCGTTGAATGCAGTCAGTAGCAGACCAGCCAGCAGCATCCAGCCGCCGAGCCGAAGTCGGAGCGCTGGCCATCCTGGACTACGCAGACTGCGGGCCATGTCTGGCTGCTCGAGTGTAGATGGGGGAAGTTTAGGTGGAGTTTTTGCGGGGGGAGGGCAGGTCGTCGGGTCGGTACTCGCACTGGCTCTCTTGCCACAACAGTCCCGGGGAACTTCAGGATTTGCGCAGGGTTTTCTGCTTGAGGATGTAGACGGTCACGAGTACYGCACTGGTCAGCATGAAGCCCCGTGCCCAGGGCAGCGGCACCAGAAAGCAGGAGAACAGGATGCTCGCCCACATCAGGCCAATGGCGTAGACCTTGCCCCTGAGCGGAATGCCGTTACCGTCGAGGTAATCGCGGATCCATGGGCCAAGCTGGGGATGCTCGACCAGCCATTGATAAAAGCGCGGTGAACTGCGGGCAAAGCAGGCGGCCGCCAGCAGCAGGAAAGGGGTGGTGGGCAATACCGGCAGGAAAATCCCGATCACCCCCAGCGCCACGCTCAGCCAGCCGATGGCCAGCAGCACGTAGCGCAACATCAGGGGGCGGTTGCCTATGGGGTTGTCCATAGGCCGGATCTTAGTGGTGACGTGGCTTGAGAATCGCCGGCTTTTCGTCTGGAGCGTTGCACAGCAGGTACAGCGCGGTCAGGGCTTCCGGGATCTGCACGATCATGTCGTCCATCAGGTTGGCATCGGCGGCAATGTCGGAGAACTCCGGTTGCTCGTCGAACAGGCCCGAACCGACCATGATCGGCAGCAGCATTTCGCTGACTTCGTCTTCGGCGGTTTCGAACCAGGCTTCTTCACGCAGGAACACACCTTCCATGAAACCGATGCACCAGCCGCGCAGTTCGGAATCATCCGGGTCGTCGCCCAGGTCGAGGTCGCACGGCAGCTCGAACTCTTCGTCGGAGGCCAGTTGGCGGGCGATGTGGGCCTTGAGGCCGATCAGCGTGGCTTCGATCTCTTCGCGCTGGGCTTCGCCGCTGTAGTGCGGCTCTTCGGCGAAGAGGGCATCGATCCATTCACGGTCCGGAACGACTTCGGAGCAGATCGACAGCGCAGTGAGGTAGCCGTGGGCGGCCACGTAGTCCAGCGCCTCGTCATGCAGTTCATCAGCATCGAGGAAGACTTGCAGGCGGGTTAGTTGCTCAGCGAAGGACATTAAAGGGCTACCTTGGGGAATGTTCGATGCGGGAATTCTAGGCCTTCTTGAGCACTTGGGCCAGCCGCACGGCATATTTGCTCCTGGCCTCTTCTCGTAGGAGCTGCCGAAGGCTGCGATCTTTTGACTTGGCTTTTAAAAAATCAGATCAAAAGATCGTCCGAACGCGGCCCGAGCCTTCGGCAGCTCCTACAGAGGATCATGTCCATTCCCTCTTATCGGCGGCACCCTTTGCCGGACGGGGCTCGGGTATACTCGCGCGTTTTGTGATGCCCTGCTGGCGTCACGGCTGAAATGTGAAGCGTCATGCAATGTGCACTTACGATTTGTCGGTGCAGCGTCGCGGGTTCTGAACCAGCCTTGCAGGGATGTTTCGGTGATTTTTGGAGTTTCTATGCTCGAACAGGCTCAACGCGTCCTCAAGGACATCTTCGGCTACGACAGTTTCCGTGGCCGCCAGGGTGCAATCATTGAGCGTGTGGCCAGTGGTGGCGATGCCCTGGTCCTGATGCCTACCGGTGGCGGCAAGTCCCTGTGCTTCCAGGTCCCGGCGCTGTTGCGCGAAGGCCTGGCGGTGGTGGTCTCGCCGCTGATCGCACTGATGGACGATCAGGTCGCCACCCTCGAAGAGCTGGGCGTGGCGGCCGCCGCGTTGAACTCCACCCTCAGCGCCGAGCAGCAGCGCGACCTGGCTGTCCGTATCCGCCGCGGTGAAGTGAAGATGCTCTATCTGGCGCCTGAACGTCTGGTCCAGCCGCGCATGCTGTCCTTCCTGCAGGGGCTGGACATCGCCCTGTTCGCCATCGACGAAGCCCACTGCGTGTCGCAATGGGGCCACGACTTCCGTCCGGAATACCTGCAATTGGGCCAGTTGGCGGAAATGTTCCCCGACGTGCCGCGCATCGCCCTGACCGCCACGGCCGACAAGCGCACCCGGGAAGAAATCGTCACCCGGTTGCACCTGCAAGACGCCGAGCGCTTCCTGTCGAGTTTCGACCGGCCGAACATCTTTTATCGCATCGTGCCCAAGGAGCAGCCGCGCAAGCAGTTGCTGGCGTTCCTCGCCGAACGCCGCAGCGATGCCGGCATCGTGTATTGCCTGTCGCGCAAGAAGGTCGAGGAAGTCGCAGCATTCCTCAGCGAGCAAGGCTTCCCGGCGCTGCCATACCACGCCGGCCTGCCCAACGATATGCGCGCCTACCATCAGAAACGCTTCCTCAACGAGGAAGGCCTGATCATGGTCGCCACGGTGGCGTTCGGCATGGGCATCGACAAGCCCAACGTACGTTTTGTCGCGCATCTCGATTTGCCGAAATCCCTCGAAGCCTACTATCAGGAAACCGGTCGTGGCGGCCGTGACGGCCTGCCGGCGGATGCCTGGATGGCTTACGGCCTGCAAGACGTGGTGATGCTCAAGCAGATGCTGCAGAACTCCGAAGGCGACGAGCGCCACAAGCGCCTGGAGCAGCACAAGCTCGACGCCATGCTCTCGCTCTGCGAAGAAACCCGCTGCCGTCGGCAAACGCTGCTGGCCTACTTTGACGAAGACATGCCCGAGCCTTGCGGTCATTGCGACAACTGCGTCGACGGCGTGCAGACCTGGGATGCCACCGAGCCTGCGCGTCAGGCGCTGTCGGCGATCTACCGCACCGGTCAGCGCTACGGGGTCGGGCACCTGGTGGATGTACTGCTCGGCAAGGACAACGAAAAGGTCCGCAACTTCGGTCATCAGCATCTGTCGGTGTTTGGTGTCGGCAAGGCGAGGGCCGAAGGCGAGTGGCGCTCCCTGTTCCGCCAATTGGTGGCTCGCGGTCTGGCCGATGTTGACCATGAGGGCTATGGCGGTCTGCGTCTGAGTGATACGTGTCGGCCGCTACTCAAAGGTGAAGTGACCCTGGAACTGCGCCGCGACCTCAAGGCGCAAACCGTGGCGAAAAGCAGCAAGAGCCAGGCGAGCCAGCTGGTCCGTGGCGAGGAGCGCGAACAGTGGGAAGCCTTGCGCGCCTTGCGGCGCAAGCTCGCCGAAGAACATGGCGTGCCGCCGTACGTCATCTTCCCCGATTCGACTTTGCTGGAGATGCTGCGCAGCCAGCCGACCTCGCTGGCGGAAATGGCCACGGTCAGCGGCGTCGGCGCGCGCAAGCTGGAGCGCTACGGCGAGGCCTTCCTCGAAGTGCTCGGCGGCCAGGTCGAGGCACCGAAAGTGGTGGCCGACGTACGTCACGAACTGATCACTCTGGCGCGGGCCGGGATGACGCCGGTGCAGATCGCCGGTCAGTTGCAGTGCTCTGAAAAGAACGTCTACACCATGCTGGCCGAAGCGATCGGCAAGCAGCAGTTGTCGTTGGAGCAGGCACTGGATCTGCCTGAAGACCTGATGGGCGAAGTCCAGGACGCCTTCCTCGACGGCGAAGGCGAATTGCCGCCGGTTTCCGAGATCGCCGCGCTGTTTGCAGGCAGGGTGCCGGAAGGGGTGTTGTACTGCGTTCGGGCGGCGTTGCAGTCGGAATTCGAGATTTGAGACATCTGTAGTGCTGATGTAACGATTCAGTACAGATCAAGCCTTGCCTCAAGTCGAGGCTCATGCTTAGCTGACTAATAATTAGTTTTTATTTATTTCAGTCTAATCATGAGTGTTTTATGCCGTTAACCGATCAACACCGCTTTGGCATGCAATTGGCCCAGATGTCCCGTGGCTGGCGTGCCGAACTGGACCGCCGTCTGGCGGGCATGGGCTTGTCCCAGGCGCGCTGGCTGGTGCTGCTGCACCTGGCGCGTTTCGATGAAGCACCGACCCAGCGTGAACTGGCACAAAGCGTCGGTGTCGAAGGCCCGACCCTGGCCCGTTTGCTCGACAGCCTGGAAAGCCAGGGCCTGGTGCAACGCCAGGCGGTGCTCGAAGACCGTCGGGCGAAGAAAATCGTGCTTTGCGCGCCGGCGCGTCCCCTGATCGAACAAATTGAAACCATTGCCACGCAACTGCGTCACGAACTGTTCGAAGGCGTCGATGAGGCGGATTTGAAGGTGTGCATGCGGGTTCACGGGCATATCCTGGGCAACCTTGAAAAATCTTGAGGCATAACCGAACGCCAGGCTTCTGAGAGACCGCATTGGGCAGACTATAAGAACTACTCGGCAATATCGTGTTCGTAACGGATGTACGAACGCGTACGGGTAATTTCTGTGAATCTCAAGGATGCTCATGCTCAAGTGCTGGCGATTGGTTTTACGCGGTGGTTCTCAGTGGTTGCTGGCCGGGGCCGCTGTCACTTATTCGACATGGGCGCCTGCACTGGGCCTGGGTGAAATCACCCTGCATTCGGCGCTGAATCAACCGCTGCGTGCCGATATTGCACTGGTGGATGCGGCTGGCCTGGAAGAGAACGAGCTGTCGGTGAGTCTGGCAGCGGCAGACGAGTTCAGCCGTGCCGGGGTCGACCGGGTTTTTTTCCTCAATAACCTGAAGTTCACCCCGGTCCTGCGCGGTAATCGCAGCGTGATCCAGGTGACCTCCAGCAAACCGGTCAGTGAACCCTTCCTGAATTTCCTCGTGCAACTCGATCAACCCAACGGTCGGTTATTACGCGAGTACACGGTACTGATCGATCCGCCGGGTTCGCCAGGCGTTGTTCCCGCCGCCGATGAACCGGTTTTCAGTTCCCCGGCGTCCGCATTCCCCAGTGTTCAACCGGTCGTACCGCCGTCACCCGTGGCCAAGACGACGTCAGAAACGGACGTCCCCGTGGTTGATCCCGCAGTCGAACAACTGGCCGTCAGCGCCCTGCAAAACCACAGTTTGCAAACCACTGTCGATGAGCTCAACGAGAAGCTTCAAGGCCAGGATGAGCTGATCACCGGCCAGAAAAAACAGTTGGCCGAACTGCAAACCCAACTGGCGGAGCTCAAGAAGGTAAAGGCGCAACCCGTTGCTAGCGACGCGGTGACGCCAGCCCCCGCCGTTGCTGAAAGTCCCGGGATTGGCTGGCTGCCGATTGCCGGCGTGTCAGCGCTGATGGCGTTGCTGGCGCTGGGCTGGTTAGTTCGCCACCGACGCCAGCAGCATCAGGCCACAACTTCAGAGATGCTGTCGTCGCAGCATGAACCGTTGGCGGAGCTTTTTACCGAGCCTGTCACGTGGCCCACCGTCAGGCAATCAGTCGCGGTGCCGGCCAACGATGAGCTTGAGCGGGTCGATAGCCATCGCTCCATCGCGGGCGCAGCTGCCGTGGCGGTGGTTCCTGGTTTGGCGATATCCGGCGAATCCGCCGCTGACGATGAGTACCGGCTCAACCTGGAGGAGTTGTCCATGGTGTCGAGTTGGGACGTGATCAGCCCAAACGAGAACCAGCAGTCGGCTGCTCTGGCCATGATCGAGCCTGCGTTCGAATTGGAGGCGCAACCCGCTTCGCCGTTCCGGCAGCCTCCGGTCGGGCTATCATAGTGGCGTCGTCAAACTCTGGAGTTACGCCCCATCATGACCGTCAGCAAACCGGAAATCGTCATCACCTATTGCACGCAATGCCAGTGGTTGTTGCGTGCGGCCTGGCTGGCCCAGGAACTGCTCAGCACCTTTGGTGATGACCTGGGCAAAGTCTCCCTGGTGCCGGGCACCGGCGGGGTCTTTCATGTTTACTGTGACGCTGTGCAGATCTGGGAGCGCAAGGCGGACGGTGGCTTCCCTGAGGCCAAAGTGCTCAAGCAGCGGGTCCGCGACCAGATCGACCCGGACCGCGACCTGGGGCACAACGACCGCACTCAGTGAGACGCGGCCTCGGCTGTAACGGCTTTCTTGCTTGTGCCACTTGAGAACCTGCTGGACACCACAATCGCCACAATGATCAGAGCGCCCCCCAGCAACATGCGCAGGGTCGGGTTTTCGTTGAACAGCAACCAGGCGACGGTGATGCCGTAGACCGGCTCCAGGGCGAACACCACGGCGGCGGTGCGTGCCTTGATCACCGCGAGGCTGGCGACGAACAGGCTGTGGGCGACACCGGTACAGAACACACCGAGCAGGCCGATCCACAGCCAGTCGATGGCACGCACTTCGCTCAATTGAGGCGCCGCCACCGGCAGCAGGCACAGGGCAACCACCACGTTCTGGCACAGTGCCGCCTGCACGGGCGGGACGCGCCCGGAGCTGGCACGGTTGGTCAGCGACAACAGGGCGAACAACAACCCGGAACCCACGGCCCACAGCAGACCGGTGGTGGCGCCGCTGGCCAGGTCAAAATCAGGCGTGACCAGCACCAGCCCGATACTCACCAGCAGCACCAGCACGATCTCATTGGCGTGAATGCGCTCGCGGAAGATCAGCCCTTCGAGGATCACGGTAAAGGCCGGGAAACTGGCGAAGCCGAGCGTCGCAATCGCCACGCCTGCGACTTTCACCGCAATGAAGAAACTCACCCAGTGCCCGGCCAGCAACAAGCCGCTGAGCAGCAGTCGACGCCAGTCCACGGCCTCGAGTTTCTGCCAGCGCGTCTGGCTGGCGAACCGTGCAAAAAACGCCAGCGCAAGCACGGCAAAAGCGGCGCGGCCGAAAACGATGATCGCCGGTGATGCGGCAGCCAGTTTGCCGAACACGCCGGTCAGACCGAACATCAATGCGCCGATATGCAGGGCGCCAAGGGCGGTACGGGGAGTCATTGCAATCCTTGACGACAAACGAATAGAGGCATCATTGAAGCGCGTAATCGCCCATCAAGTCTGTCGGCAGACTATCGTCCTTTGTCGCCAGCCTCGCGCCGCAGTTTCCCGGGCGATGCCCCGAACTCGCGCAACACCGCCGCCGCAAAGGCACTCTGGGAACTGTAGCCGACGCGGCTGGCAATCTCGCCGATGGGCAGCGCCGAGTTGCGCAGCAAGCCCACCGCGATGTGCAGGCGGCGGCTGCGGATGTAGTCCATCGGCGTCTGCCCGCACTCGGCCACGAACCGCGCATGCAAACGGGCACTGGAAAGGCCGGCCACCCGGGCCAGATCGGCCACTTGCAGCGGGTACGCCGCATACTGATCGATGTGTGCATTCAGCGCGGCATAGGGCAGGCGCCGACCGCCGACGGTGTCGGGCCTGGCGTTGTTGAGACTGGCCAGTAGCAGCACCGCGCCTTGTTGTGCAATCAGCGGATCATCGACCGGACTGTTCGCCAGCCAACTGACCAATTGGCTTTGCCCGGCATCCAGTGATAGTCGGCCGGCGTTGTCGAGCAAGCGCCGGCTGGACTCGGCGTGATCGCCCAACGACTGGGCAACCCATTGTTCGCCGGGCACATCCAGTACCAGGCAGCGGCTGCCATTGGGGCTGCCACACGCATGATGAGCGCCCGACGGTATCACCACGAAACTCTGTTGCACCACCTGACTACCACGGCCGTCAACCTCGAAATCCAGGGCGCCCGAAAGCCCGAACACCAATTGCGCGTGGTCGTGGCTGTGGACGATCAGGTCATGGCTGTATTGGCGAAGCGTGAGGATCGGTCTCATCGCAGGTCTCCCGGTTCAGGGCGTCAGTCTACACCGAGCGGGCCTGCAAGCGCTGTCACAGGACTGACTTGACGCTGTCATGGACGATTAACCGGGCCGGGGCAGACTTGGCAAAACTTGCCAGAGGGTTGCCCATGACCAGCGCCGAGCTCGCCAAACCCACCCGTAAGCAACGCGTACGGACTTTATGGATTTCCGACGTGCATTTGGGCACCCGGGATTGCCAGGCTGAACACCTGTCGCAGTTTCTCAAGAGCTACCACGCGGACAGAATCTACCTGGTCGGCGACATCATCGACGGCTGGAAGCTGCGCGGCGGCATGTACTGGCCACAAGCGCATACCAACGTGATCCGTCGCCTGTTGACCATGAGCAAGCGTGGCACTGAGGTGATCTACGTCACCGGTAATCATGACGAATTCCTGCGCCGTTATTCGAAGCTGATCCTGGGCAATATCCAGCTGGTGGACGAAGCCGTGCACGTCACCGCCGACGGCCGGCATCTGCTGGTAATCCATGGCGACCAGTTCGATGTGATCACCCGTTACCATCGCTGGCTGGCCTTTCTCGGTGACTCGGCCTACGAATTCACCCTGACCCTCAACCGCTGGCTCAATCATTGGCGCGCGCGATATGGCTACGGCTACTGGTCGCTGTCGGCCTACCTCAAGCACAAGGTGAAAACCGCGGTCAGCTTTATCAGCGACTTCGAAGAAGCCATCGCCCATGAATGCGTCAAGCGCGAGCTGCACGGCGTGGTGTGCGGGCACATTCACCATGCCGAGATTCGCAAGGTCGGCGAGGTGGACTACCTCAATTGCGGCGACTGGGTGGAGTCGTGCACCGCGCTGATCGAGCATTGGGATGGTTCGATCGAGCTGTACCGGTTGGCGGATGCCCAGGCGCGCGAGGCGCAGTTGAAGGCGGCCAGGGTCACCGAGCTGGCTTGATGATCACTGTGCCTGTGCGGGCCTCATCGCGAGCAGGCTCGCTCCTACAGTAGATCTGTAGCGAACACATATTCTGTGGACGCCGCAAAACCTGTGGGAGCGAGCCTGCTCGCGATGGACCGCGAAGCGGTCCCGCTGGATCTGTCAGACCGGCGCGTGCTCTTCCATCGCCGCCTTGTAGATCGAACTCCTGGGGTGCGCAAACAAGCGCTCCATCATCGGTTCGAAAAAGCTCAACGGCAGCGTGTCGTACGCCGGGTCAAACGCCGCCGCATCGTACCTGGCACAGAACTCGACGGTCGCCTGGTACTGCGGATGGTCCTGGAATTGCTCACGCAGATGCCTATCCATACCCAGGTGATGGAAGAAGTAGTAGCCCTGGAAAATCCCGTGCTTTTCCACCATCCACAGGTTCTCGGCGCTGACGAATGGCTTGAGGATCGCCGCCGCGATGTCCGGGTGGTTGTAGGAGCCCAGGGTGTCGCCGATGTCATGGAGCAGGGCACAGACCACGTACTCCTCGTCGCGACCATCGCGCCAGGCGCGGGTGGCGGTTTGCAGGGAGTGGCTCAGGCGATCCACCGGGAACCCGCCGAAATCACCCTCCAGTAACTTCAGGTGCGCCACAATCCGTGCAGGCAATTGTCTTGCGTAGGCACTGAAGTCCGCGGCAATGATCGCCCAGTCTTCCTGCGTGCCGTCCTTCATGTGGGTGAAGCGGGCATTGGCATTCATAGGCAACTCTCTGGTGACGGATGTCAGCTAGAACGGAACGCGCCCCATAAGCATGTCCCGGTACATGACAAAATCGCCGAGCAGGCTATAGAAGGGGTGTTGGAACGTTGCCGGGCGGTTCTTCTCGAAGAAGAAATGCCCGACCCAGGCAAAGCTGTAACCTGCCAGCGGCAGGGTCCACAACAGCATCCATGCTCCGCGACCAATGGTCAGCGACAGAATCAAGATAACCAGCGTCGTGCCGATAAAGTGTAAACGGCGACAGGTGCTGTTGCTGTGCTCGCTGAGGTAGTAAGGGTAGAACTCAGCGAAGCTGTTGAAGCGTTTGACGTTTTCCACGACAGCGATCTCTGTGGTTATTGTTCTTGCTGCAAGTTGTTCTGCGGGTAGCTTATTTGAGTCTAGAGTGATCAATGGCATCAGCCAGTGACAATAGGCGCCACTTTAGTATCCTTCGGTCAATAGCCGTCGCATGCGGCTCACCAAGTTAGAAAACGCCATGAGCGAACGAACGACTTCTGCAAGCTGGGCGATGGGGATTGTCAAAGCGCTGGAGATGGACGGCCTGGATTGCCGGGTTCTGTTCACACAGCTGGGGCTCGACTACGCGGCACTGGATGATCCGGATGCACGCTTCCCGCAAGACTCCATGACGCGGTTGTGGCAACGCGCGGTCGAGCTGTCCGGCAACCCGGCCATCGGCCTGAACATGGGCAAGGTGGTGCGACCGGCGCAGTTTCATGTGACCGGTTACGCCTTGATGTCCAGTCAGACCCTGGCCGAAGGCTTTCAGCGTCTGGTGCGCTATCAGCGGATCATCGCCGAAAGTGCCGACCTGAGTTTCAAGCTGCTGGAAGAAGACTACGCGTTGATTCTGACGGTACATGGCGACCATCTGCCGCCAACCCGGCAAAGCGCCGAAGCTTCACTGGCCTGTGCCTTGGCGCTGTGCGGGTGGTTGACCGGGCGTACGTTGCATCCACGCAAAGTGTTGTTGCAAGGCGCCGAGCCGGTCAACCTTGAACCCTATAGACAAGCCTTTCATGCACCGCTGCTGTTCAACGCGCCTTACGATGCGCTGATTTTCGAACGCGCGGACATGGAAGCGCCCCTGCCGACGGCCAACGAGGCCATGGCCTTGCTGCATGACCGCTTTGCCGGCGAGTACCTGACGCGCTTTTCCGAAAGCCGCGTGACCCACCAGGCGCGGCAGGTGTTGTGTCGCCTGTTGCCACAGGGCGAGCCCAAGCGCGACACCGTGGCGCAGACGCTGCATTTGTCCCAGCGCACCTTGCAACGGCGTTTGCAGGAAGAGGGCACGAGTTTTCAGGTGCTGCTGGACGATACCCGGCGTGAACTGGCCGAGCAGTACCTGGCGCAACCGACCATGACCTTGCTGGAAATCGCCTACTTGCTGGGGTTCGCCGATCCGAGCAACTTCTTCCGTGCTTTCCGCCGCTGGTTCGATGCCACACCCGGCGAGTACCGGATGCGGCTGATGCAAATATCTGAAGCGGTCAATGACGCCAAAATGCCGGAATACACAGCACAAACACCGTAATGATCTCCAGTCGGCCCAGCAGCATGCCAAACGACAGAATCCACTTGGCGGCATCCGGCAGGGTGGCGAAGTTGCCCGCCGGGCCGATGGTTTCGCCGAGCCCCGGGCCGACACCGGACACGGTGCTGGCCGCGCCGGTCAGGGCGGTCATCCAGTCCACGCCGAGCAGCGACAGCAGCAGCGCAATCACACAGATGGTGATTGCGAAGAAAAACGAAAAGGTCAGGATCGAGCGCACGATTTCTTCGTCGAGGCGGTGACCGTTGTACTTCTGCTTGATCACCGCTCGCGGGTGGATCAGTTGGTTAAGGTTGGCCTTGAGCAGGATATAGGCCACCTGGAAGCGGAAAATCTTGATACCGCCCGCGGTCGAGCCGGAGCAACCGCCGACAAACCCCAGATAGAAGAACAGCATCAGCGAGAAATTGCCCCACAAGCTGTAGTCCCCCAGTGCGAAACCGGTCGTCGTCACCACCGACGTCACGTTCAGCGCCACATGCCGCAGTGCTTCCAGCCAATGCAGCTTGGTGGTCCACCAGTACCAGGTACCGAGCACCAGCCAGGTCACCAGCAGCATGCCGAGCAGGCCTTGAACCTGTTCATCCTTGATCAGCGCCCGGCGGTTACCACGCAACATGGCGACATACAGGGTGAACGGCAGGGCACCGAGAATCATGATGACGATCGCGACCCAATGCACCGCAGGCTCCGGCCACTTGGCCAAAGACTGGTCGGAGGTGGAGAAGCCGCCGGTGGAAATCGCCGACATCGCATGGTTGATCGCATCGAACAGGCTCATCCCGGCCCACCAGAACGCCAGGCTGCCGACAATGGTAATGCCGACGTACGCCGCCACGATCAGGCGCGCCACCATGTGCGAGCGGGGCATGACTTTTTCCGAGCGGTCCGACGATTCGGTTTGGAACAGCCGCATGCCACCGATGCGCAACAGCGGCAGGATCGCCACCGCCATGCCGATAAAGCCGATGCCGCCGAGCCAGTGCAGCAACGAGCGCCACATCAGGATGCCGGGGGACATGGTGTCCAGGCCKCTGAGCACGGTCGAGCCGGTGGCGGTGATGCCGGACATGCTTTCGAAGAAGGAGTCGGTGTAGCTGATGTGCTGGGTCAGCAGGAATGGCAGCGCGGCGAAGATGCACACCACCAGCCAGCTGCTGACGGTCAGCAGGTACATGTCCCGGGGGCGCAGGTGAATGTGCTCGGGGCGCCCCGGAATCACCAGCGCCAATCCGGCGACAAAGGTGATCATGCTGGCCCAGAGGAACGACGGCAGGTCGCTGGTGCGGTCGAAAATGACCAGCGTGGCCATGGGCACGACCATGGAAATCGCCAGCGTGATCAAGAAGATGCCGATAATGAAACCAATGATCCGTAAGGTCGGCAACGCCATGAGGTCCGCTCGGCTGATAGTGGAAAGGGCGCCATTCTACCCGCGAGGCAGGGCATGTAAACCGGCACTGCTGCGGCAGTTACCGCTAGAATAGCCGCACAAATTTTTCAGGAGGTGGCCGATGCAGGCTCTCGACGCTTTGCTCAACCGTGTTTCCGTTCCACGACTGATTGACCCAGCGCCCACTGCCGAGCAGCGCGAAGTGCTGTTCGGCGCCGCCATGCGCGCCCCGGATCACGGTCACTTGCAGCCTTGGCGTTTCCTGACGGTGGAAGGCGCGGCGCGCGAGCAATTGGGCGAGTTGCTGGCCGAAGCGGCGAAGCTTTCGGACAGCGAAGTCAGCGAAGCAGCCATCGACAAGGCACGCAATGGTCCGCTGCGGGCACCGCTGGTGGTAGTGGTGATTGCGCGGTTGCAGGATCACGTCAAGTATCCGAAGTCCGAGCAGTTGCTGGCGGCAGGCTGTGCGGCCCACGGGATTTTGCTGGCAGCGTATGCGCAGGGCATCGGTGCGGTGTGGCGTACCGGTGACCTGGCTTATTCGCCCCATGTGGCCAAGGGGTTGGGCTTGGCGGAGGGGGAAGAGGTGATTGCTTTCCTGTATCTGGGCACACCGCAGAAAGAACCGCGTGTGGCCGAGAAAGTCGACCTGGCCGAATTCGTCAGCGCCTGGCCGGGTAAAGCCTAAAAATCAACATTCTTTTTACATCATCACTACTTTAAGGTTATACGACAGCCCCTGGCACCAACGGCAATTCCAGGCTGGCAATGAACCCGCCCTCCGGGTGATTGGCCAGCACCAGGCTGCCACCATGGCGCTCCGCCGCGCGGCGGGCGATGGCCAGGCCCAGGCCATGTCCGGCCGCGGTCTGCCCCGGTGCCCGATAGAACGGCTCACCGAGCTGGTTCAAATATTCGGCACTGACACCCGGCCCGTGATCGCGCACGGTCACGACGATCCGCTCACCCTGACGCAGCGCCTGCATTTCGATCGGCAGGCCACCCACCGGATTGAAGCGCTGGGCGTTGCGCAGCAAGTTGTCGACGGCCCGTTCGATCATGGTCGGCCAGCCCTTCAGATTCAGTTGCGACTCGGCTTCAAGGTGGACGAGCTGCTCGGGTGAACCGAGTTGTGCATCCTTTTGCAGGGTATTGAGCAAGGCGTTCAGATCCACCTCTTCCGCACCGGCGTTATCGGAGTCGACCCGCGCCAGAACCAGGATTTCGCTGATCAGCGCCTCCAGTCGGTCGCACTCGCGGGTCAGGCGCGGCCAGAGCTGTTCCCGTTCTTGCGGAGTGGCCCGTTCGGCCAGCGCCAGCGCGATGCGCAGGCGGGCGAGGGGCGAACGCAGTTCATGGGATACATCCCGCAGCAGTTGCCGCTGACTGCCAATCAGGCTTTGCAGGCGTGCGCCCATGCGGTTGAAATCGTTGGCAAGGACGCCGAACTCGTCACGACGGTTGGCCAGCTTGACCAGACTGTTCTGTTGATACGTGGTTTGTCCCAGGTCATGCACCGCTCCGCGCAGACGGCTGAGCGGGCGAGTGATGGAAAAGGTCACCAGCAGGCTGAACAGAGTCAGTACCACCAAGGCGATTCCCAGCGCACTCAGCGGCCAGAGCAGGCTTTCACGATGCCAGGCGTCCAGTTCCGGGTGCGGAATGCGGTAGATGAACAGGAAGGTGTCACCGGTTTTTTCGCTGGTGAACTCATCGGTCAGACGCCGCCATGGCAGGCGCCGGTCCTCGTTGTTCTGGCGCGCCTCAAAGGCCGCCGCACGTTTCGGGAAAGTGCCGCGCACCACCGGATCGCCGCTTTCGTTAAGTACCTGAACGTCGATGTGATACTGGCGTTTGCGTTGCTGGAGAATGTCCTGGGCGGCATCTTCGCCCTGACTTTCGTAGGTTTGCGTCCACTGTTCGGCCAGTGTGTTGAGGCCCGGGTGGCGGCTGAGAATCCAGGCGTCCTGGTTGAGCATGTGCCCGAGCAGGATGGAAAGCCCGGCAACCAGAGCGATGGCCAGCCAGAAGCTGGCCAGGATACGCCAGAACAATGAACGCACGGAAAATCCTCAAGCAAGCGCAAAATTCTATGTAGGAGCGAGCTTGCTCGCGATGGACGTCAACGATAACGCGCGGCATCAGGCGGCACGTGTTGTCTATTCGTTTTTCGCGAGCAAGCTCGCTCCTACAGTAAAAGCAGCAGACCCAACGGTGTTGAGCCGTTGGGTCCGGAGTTAGCGCATTATTGCGCTTTTTGCGGTTGTTGCGCTTTCCAGGCTTTGAACTCGGCCCACTCGGCGCGGCGTTCGGCCTGTTTTTTCTGGATCTCGTCGAATTTCTTCTGTTGATCCGGCTTCAGCAAGGCGCGCACGTCCGCTTCGGCTTTCTTGTGGTTAGCGGCCATCTCGTCTTTCATGGCTTTCTGGTCGGCTGGCGAGAGCTTCTCCAGGTACTTCTCGACCAGTTGCTTACGCTCGTGCATCTGCTCGCCCATGATCTTGCGGATCTGCTCGCGCTGTTCGCGGCTCAGGTCCAGTTCACTGTACGGGCCTTTGCCGTGCATGCCGTGCATCTGACCGCCGTGGCGCGAACCGTCCATCGACCCATCCATCGGGCCGGTGCCTTCAGGCATGGCCATGGCAACGGTCGGCAGGGCAGCAGCGAACATCAGAGCGATAAGAGTCTTGCGCATGGTGTATCTCCTTGTCTCGTTCCCGGTACGTTCCGGATGAGTACAGATTACGCAGATCAAGGTCAGCGGCGGTCAGCGGAGGGTAAAGCTTTGGTAAACATGATTTTCGGCCGACCTGACAAACCCGTAGGAGCTGCCGCAGGCTGCGATCTTTTGACCTTGGCTTTGAAGATCAACAGATCGCAGCCTGCGGCAGCTCCTACGGGGATCAGAGGCTGTAGTAGTAGCCGCGGCTGCGCAGGGCGACGATGCGCGGACGACCGTCGGGGTGTGGGCCGATTTTTTTGCGCAGGTTGCTGACGTGCATGTCCAGGCTGCGGTCGTACAGGGTCAGCTTGCGTCCGAGAGCGATCTGCGCCAGTTCCTGTTTGTCCAGGGGCTCGCCGGGTTGCTTGAGCAGGGCTTCCAGCAGGCGGCTTTCGGAAACAGTGAGGGTGAACTCTTGCTCGTCGATGCTGACCACGCCGCGCACCGGGCTGAAACACAGGTCGCCCAGCTCCATCTGGCTGGACACCGCTACCGGATGGCTACGACGCAGGACCGCGCGCAGGCGGGCAGTCAGTTCCCGCGGGTCGCAGGGTTTGGCCAGGTAATCGTCGGCGCCGAGTTCCAGGCCGAGGATACGGTCCAGGGGCTCGCCACGGGCCGAGAGCATCAGCACCGGCAGATCCGGGTGATCGCTGCGCAACTGCTTGAGCAGTTCCAGGCCGCTGCCATCGGGCAACATCACATCCAGCACCACGGCCGCCGGGGCGGTTTCGGCCAGTGCACGGCGTGCGCTCTGGCCATCGTGACAGGCACGTACCTGAAACCCTTCCTGGCTCAGCCAGCTGCTCAGGAGCTCGCACAGCTCCTGGTCATCATCAATAAGTAACAGCTCGCTCATGACTCACTCAATTTAGCCATTGTCGACGTTTTCGACTTGCTCCACTGGCGAAGATACCGCAGAGCAGAGCCAATAGCGCTACCCCGGCGCCAATGACAAACCATTGTTGCTGGTCGGTCAGCAGGCGCGGCAGTGGACTGCTGGCCTGGGCTTCCTTGAGTTGCAGCTTCAAGCGCTGGTTCTCCTGGCGCAACCGGGCCAGCAGCGGGCTTTCGCGTTCGCCATCGGCAGTTTGCAATTGTTTGTTCAGATCTTCCCGTTGCCGTTCGCTTTCTTTCAAGCGTTGCTGCAACTCGGTGATCTGGCTGCCGGCGCTCAAGGAAAGCGGCGTGGAATTACCGCCCTCGACACTTTCCTCACCGTGGGCAGGCGCCCCGATCGACAACGTGACCAACATCAGACACAACGGACCCTTGCGCATCGCGACTCCTGATTCCAATACGAGTATTGGGCAAGTTGTCGGCCGGCAAGCGAGAATAATGAGCGATTGAGAACGCGATGTACCGACAAGGTTCATCGCGTGGGGCAATTGCGAGAAGAAAGTTACGGCAGGACTTGCTTGAACGGCTTGACCAGAACGTTGGCGTAGACGCCTGCGGCGATGTACGGATCAGCGTCGGCCCAGGCCTGGGCGGCGCTCAGGGAATCGAATTCGGCGACGATCAGGCTGCCAGTGAATCCCGCCGCGCCCGGATCATTGCTGTCGACGGCCGGGTGTGGGCCGGCCAATACGATGCGACCTTCGCCCTTGAGCACTTGCAGGCGATCGAGGTGCGCAGGCCGTGCGGCCAGGCGGGCTTCCAGGGAGTTGGCGACGTCTGTGGCAATGATTGCGTAAAGCATGTCAGTCCTCGGTTTTTGGCGTAGTGGTATCGGCATCGTGCAGATGGCGGGACAGGTAGATGCCCTGACCGACCAGGAACAGCAAAGTCATGCCCAGGCTGCCGAAGACCTTGAAGTCGACCCAGTAGCTCTGGAAGGTGAACGCGACAAACAGGTTGGCGGCACCGCAAAACAGGAAGAAGACGATCCAGGCGATGTTCAGGCGCGTCCAGACCGGCTCCGGCAAGGTCAGCGCGTGGCCCATGATGCGCTTGATCAGCAGGCTGTCACCGACGAAGTGGCTGCCGATGAACGCCAGGGCGAACAGCCAGTTGACCACCGGGGCTTTCCACTTCAGGAACGTCTCGCTGTGGAACGCCAGGGTCAGGCTGCCGAAGACCAGGCAGGCGATCAGGGTCAGCCACTGGCTCTTCTCCAGCTTGCGCTGCTTGATGAACAGCGTGCCGTAGACCACCAGGGAACTGACGATCAGCATCGCGGTGGCGCTGTAAATACCGCCTACAGTGAGCTCATGGCCGGCGATGTCGACGACCCGTGGATCGATCTTGAAGACGATGAAAAACAGCAGGAGCGGGATGAAATCGATGAATTGTTTCACAGTGGCAGCCAGAAGCAGGATGTGGCGGCATAATAACAAACATATGGGCGCGCGATAGCGCCAGCTGATTTGAGGTTACAAAGCCCTGTGAATGTTGATTTGCACTGCCATAGCACGGCCTCCGATGGCGCCCTGGCGCCTGCGGTTCTGGTGGCGCGGGCGTTCGAGAAAGGCGTGCGAGTCCTGGCCCTGACCGATCACGACACCCTTGAAGGCCTTGACGAGGCCCGCCACGCGGCCACCGCGCTGGGGATGCAACTGGTCAACGGCGTCGAATTGTCCTGCACCTGGGGTGGCGCGACCATTCATGTCCTGGGCTACGGTTTTGACGTGAACGCCGCGCCGTTGGTCGAGGCCATCGCCAGATTGCATGATGGCCGCTGGCTACGCTCCGAGGAAATCAGCCGCAAACTGGCGCTCAAAGGCATGCCGGGGGCGCTGGAGGGCGCCCGCAAGATCCAGCAGGAGCTGGGCGACAGCGGCAATGCGCCGGCCCGCCCGCATTTCGCCGACTGGATGGTGCGTGAGGGTTTCGTCAAGGACCGCGCCGAGGCGTTCCGCAAATGGCTGGGCGCCGGCAAGCTGGGCGACGTCAAGCAACACTGGCCGACCCTGGAAGAAACCGTCGAAACCCTGCGCGCAGCCAAAGCCTGGGTCAGCCTGGCACACCCCTGGCACTACGAATTCACCCGAAGCAAGCGTCGTCGCCTGATTGCCGACTATATTCAAGCAGGGGGCCACGCCATCGAAGTGGTCAATGGTTACCAGCCTGCCGAGCAAGTGGGCAGCCTGGCCATTCTGGCCCGCGAGTTCGGTCTGCTGGTCAGCGCCGGCAGTGATTTTCATGGCCCTGGAGGGTGGTCGGAGATCGGTGAATACCGGCCACTCCCGGAGGATCTGCCACCACTATGGTGTCGATTCAAACATGACCCAGTTATTGCCGCCGTCTGAACAGGTAGAGAATGTGAGTCAATTTTTCCAGATTCATCCGGAAAACCCGCAAGCGCGCCTGATCAAACAGGCAGTCGAGATCATCCGCAAGGGCGGGGTGGTGATTTATCCCACGGACTCTTCCTACGCCATTGGTTGCCAGATCGGCGACAAGGTGGCCGTGGAGCGCGTTCGGCGCCTGCGACAGCTGGATGAAAAACACAACTTCGCGCTGATCTGCAGCGACCTGTCGCAACTGGGCCTGTTCGCCAAGATCGACACCGGCACATTCCGTATTCTCAAGGCCCATCTGCCGGGACCGTATACCTTCATTCTCAACGCCACCCGCGAAGTACCGCGGCTGTTGTTGCACCCGAAGAAACGTACGATCGGCCTGCGTGTGCCGAGCCACCCGATTGCCCTGGCGCTGCTGGCTGAACTGGGCGAACCGTTGATGAGCGTGACCCTGATCATGCCTGGCGATGAAGATCCGTTGAGCGACCCACACGAAATGCGCCAACTGCTCGAACACCAGGTTGATCTGATCATCGACGGCGGTTTCGGCGGGATCAAGGCGTCCACCGTGATCAGCCTCGCCGACGGCGAGCCGGAAGTCATTCGCGTTGGTTGCGGCGACCCTGCGCCGTTCATGGTCGAGGCCTAGATGTCCGCAGTAGAACCCGTCGACAGTCAGGCCGGAGCCCAGCAGGAACTGCCCTTCGCCATGGTCTATGGCCAGGCGGTCATGGAAATGCCGCTGGACCTGTACATCCCGCCGGATGCCCTCGAGGTCTTCCTCGAAGCCTTCGAAGGGCCCCTCGACCTGCTGCTGTACCTGATCCGCAAACAGAACATCAACATCCTCGACATCCCGGTGGCGGAAATCACTCGCCAGTACATGGGCTACGTCGAGTTGATGCAGTCGGTGCGCCTGGAGCTGGCCGCCGAGTACTTGGTGATGGCTGCGATGCTGGCCGAAATCAAGTCGCGGATGTTGTTGCCACGGGCCGAAACCGTTGAAGACGAAGAGGAAGACCCGCGCGCCGAACTGATCCGCCGCTTGCAGGAATATGAACGCTTCAAGGCTGCCGCCGAAGGCATCGATGGCCTGAGCCGCGTCGGTCGTGATGTGGTGGTGCCCAGGCTTGACGCCCCAGAGGCCCGGGCGCGCAAGCTGCTACCAGACGTGCGTCTGTCCGAGTTGCTGCTGTCGATGGCCGAGGTGTTGCGCCGTGGCGACATGTTCGAAAGCCATCAGGTCAGCCGCGAGGCGCTGTCGACCCGCGAACGCATGAGCGATGTGCTGGAACGGCTCAAGGGCGGCGGTTTCGTGCCGTTCGTCGAGCTGTTCACCGCTGAAGAAGGGCGCCTGGGGGTGGTGGTGACCTTTATGGCGATCCTTGAATTGGTCAAGGAATCCCTGGTCGAGCTGGTGCAGAATGAGCCATTTGCCGCGATCCACGTGCGAGCGCGAGCCGAATAACGAGTCGAAACATGAACCTGACTGAACCCCGTGATCTGGCACCCTTGCTCGAAGCCTTTCTGTTGGCTTCGGGAAAACCGCAATCTCTGGAAAGCCTGTTCGAACTCTTCGAAGAAGGCGAGCGCCCGGAGCCGCCGGTGTTCAAGAAGGCCCTGACGATTCTGGCCAAGTCCTGCGATGGCCGCGCGTTTGAACTGAAGGAAGTGGCCTCGGGTTATCGCCTGCAAATTCGCGAGAAATTTGCGCCTTGGGTCGGGCGTCTGTGGGAAGAGCGCCCGCAGCGTTACTCCCGTGCCATGTTGGAAACCATGGCCCTGATCGCCTATCGCCAGCCGATTACCCGTGGCGAAATCGAAGACGTGCGGGGCGTGGCGGTCAACAGCAACATCGTCAAGACGCTGATGGAGCGCGAGTGGATCCGCATCGTCGGCTACCGCGACGTGCCCGGCAAACCGGCGATGTTCGCCACCACCAAGGCGTTCCTCGATCACTTCAACCTGAAAAACCTCGACGACCTGCCGCCGCTGGCGGAACTGCGCGAGCTGGAACCGGATCCGGTGCTCGATTTCGATGACGCGCCCGTACCTGCCGGTCTGCAAGCGTTGGCCGACGCCAGCGCCGAGCCGGAAGAGCCCAAGGAAGAAACCAGTTTCCACACGCTGTTGCTGGAACTGGACAGCATGGAGGAGGGGCTCAAGACCGACTTCGACGACTTGCTGCGTGATGGGGCGTCGCCTGAGTTCGATCCGCAACAGTCGGATATCGAACCAGAAGTCGAAGCGGCGCAGCCCGAGCCGGAAGGCGAGCCTCAGTCGGACATTGAACCAGAGCAAGAAGACGACATTCTCGGCGTTGCCGAAGCCCGGGAAAAACTCCTGGCCGCCGTTGCCGCCCTCGAACAGCCGAAGCCCGAGCCCGAACTGTCAGATGAGGAAGCCGAAGCCCGCGCCCTGGCCGAAGCCATCGAAGCGGAACGCCGCGAACTTGAAGATTGACACGGACCCTGTGGGAGCGAGCTTGCTCCGGGCGGCGATCCGACGATGACGGCAGAACATTCAACATCAAGGTGACTGATCCATTGCTATCGCGAGCAAGCTCGCTCCCACAGGGAGCTGTGTTTGCTGGGCAGCTGCGCCACCGGCCGGCGGAAAAACAAATAACCTTGCATTGATCAGCTAGTCTCTGATGCGCAAACGCCCTCATGCGCGTATGATTCGCGACCCTTCGGCGATCCCTTCGCCCAAGTACCCAGTTTTCAGACCACACCGGGAGGTGCCCAGATGAGTATCAAAGACCAGCAAGACGACCAGCCAATCGGCCCAGCAGGCGAAAAACTGCAGAAAGTCCTCGCCCGTATCGGCGTCGGCTCGCGCCGTGACGTGGAAGCCTGGATCAGCCACGGCCGCATCAAGGTCAACGGCAAAGACGCCACCCTTGGCCAGCGCGTCGACATGCATGACGCCATCACCATCGATGGCAAGGTGATCAAGCGCGAAGAGGCCGCCGAATCGGTGCGCCGCGTGATCATGTACAACAAGCCCGACGGCGAGATCTGCACCCGTGTCGATCCGGAAGGCCGTCCGACCGTGTTCGACAAGATGCCGCGCCCTAAAGAGGGTCGCTGGATCAACATCGGTCGTCTGGACATCAACACCACCGGTCTGCTGATGTTCACCACTGACGGTGAACTGGCCAACCGTCTGATGCACCCGTCCTACGAGATGGACCGCGAGTACGCCGTGCGTGTACGCGGTGAAGTCGACGACGAGATGATCGAGCGTCTGAAGGCTGGCGTTGTCCTTGAAGATGGCCCGGCCAAGTTCACCGACATCAAGCAGGCGCCAGGCGGTGAAGGTTTCAACCACTGGTACCACTGCGTGGTGATGGAAGGTCGTAACCGTGAAGTGCGTCGCCTGTGGGAATCCCAGGGCCTGGTGGTCAGCCGTCTGAAGCGCGTGCGTTTCGGCCCGGTGTTCCTCAACTCCGACCTGCCGATGGGCCGCTGGCGTGAAATGAGCCAGTACGAAGTCGACATTCTGAGTGCCGAGGTCGGCCTGACACCGGTCGCGATGCCGCAGATGAACGCCAAGAGCAAGGACAAGCTTGACCGGATGCAGCGCAAATCCTCGCGTCCGATGGCCAAGACCGAGCGCGTGCGTACCCTGCGTCCGGCCGCTGGCGCAGCCGCCGCACCTGCCGCGCCACGTGCCAGCCGCGAGCCGCAGATCGAAGGCGAGCGTCCAGGGCGCAAGCCTGCTGCGCGTCAGGACGGCGAACGCGGTCCACGCACGCCACGTCCGGCCAACGGCCGTACGGAGCGTGGCGAAGGTCGTGGTACGCCGGTAGCCGATCGTCCGGCCGACACCAAGCGCCCGGCCAAGCCTGCGCCGAAGCGTCCGGGGATCAAGCTGGTCGATGGTGACACGCCATCGGGCAAGCGCCGTGGCGCACCGGCCGGTTCCGGCCAGCGTCCGGGCTTTGGGCGTCGCAAGCCGGAATAATCGGCTGAGCGCTTCATAAAAAAACGCCAACCTTCGGGTTGGCGTTTTTTTTGGCCTGGCTTTGTGTCTGTGTCGTTTTTGAGGCCGCCTTCGCGGGCAAGCCAGTCGCCGCACCGGGATGTCCGAAGTGGAAAGCCAAAATTACATGCTGTAAAGAAATCATGACGAAATCAACAGATTAACCCCATGAAATCGCCCCTCCTCGAATGTTGTAAGAAAATTCTTACGCGTCATTACCTTGCATCCTTCTCTCAACGCTCTAGCCCGCTTGTTTCATCGCGCCATGCAGGGTGTTATGCGCGCCATGCCTGTCGTGCAGGTGCATAACAAAAAGGAGGCGCAATGAACGCCGTATACCATCTCCATCTCTCTGCGAGAGGCGGTTTTCCTGCCTTTCCCGTCGATGATCCGCAAGGATCTGACCCATTTTTTGCAGCCGCCCGAGCTCCTCGGGGCGGACACAGGCAATCCCGGCCATAGACACGCTTGTCCAGCGGGTCTGGCAGCAGGGGGTTACGGGTGTACAATGCGCCGCGTTTTACCTGTGACCTCCTGCGCATCTGCGCAAACCTCAAGGCTATCCGCCTTGTTCACTCCGTCGCGTCACGAGCGTGTCGGGTTCGATTTCGTCACAGATAAAAACAAACAGGTGACGCATGACCGTTGTAATTACGCTGAACTCCTGGTGCCTGCGCTGGGGTTTGATCGGTGCCGCTTAACGCCTTTCCTGAGCAGCAACGTCTACTGAACATCATCAAACCTTGCGTGAGACCCTTTTCATGAGTGGACAAAACCCGCAATCAGGCGAGCTGAAACGCGGCCTGAAAAATCGCCACATTCAATTGATCGCCCTCGGTGGCGCGATCGGTACCGGTTTGTTCCTCGGCTCGGCCGGGGTACTGAAGTCCGCCGGCCCGTCGATGATCCTCGGCTATGCCATCTGCGGCTTCATCGCCTTCATGATCATGCGCCAACTGGGCGAAATGATCGTCGAAGATCCAGTGGCCGGTTCCTTCAGCCACTTCGCGCACAAATACTGGGGCGGCTTTGCTGGCTTCCTGTCGGGCTGGAACTGCTGGATTCTGTACATTCTGGTGGGCATGTCCGAGCTGACGGCCGTCGGCAAGTACATCCACTACTGGGCGCCGGACATCCCGACCTGGGTCTCTGCAGCTGCCTTCTTCGTACTGATCAACGCGATCAACCTGGCCAACGTCAAAGTGTTCGGCGAGGCCGAGTTCTGGTTCGCGATCATCAAGGTCGTGGCGATCGTCGGCATGATCGCCCTGGGCAGTTACCTGCTGGTCAGCGGCAATGGCGGCCCGCAAGCGGCGGTCAGCAACCTGTGGTCCCACGGTGGCTTCTTCCCGAACGGCGTCAGCGGTCTGGTGATGGCCATGGCGTTTAT
Source organism: Pseudomonas sp. P4_C4 (assembly GCF_056402055.1). Taxonomy (NCBI): domain Bacteria; kingdom Pseudomonadati; phylum Pseudomonadota; class Gammaproteobacteria; order Pseudomonadales; family Pseudomonadaceae; genus Pseudomonas; species Pseudomonas sp. P4_C4. The sequence continues at coordinate 40,480 of NZ_JBFUID010000007.1, forward strand.
CATGTTTTCCTTCGGTGGTCTGGAAATGCTCGGTTTCACCGCAGCTGAAGCCGACAAGCCGAAAACCGTGATCCCGAAAGCCATCAACCAGGTGATCTACCGGATCCTGATTTTCTACATCGGTGCCCTGATCATCCTGCTGTCGTTGACTCCATGGGACAGCTTGCTGACCACCCTGAACGCCTCCGGTGACTCCTACAGCGGCAGCCCGTTCGTGCAAGTGTTCTCGATGCTGGGCAGCAACACCGCTGCGCACATCCTCAACTTCGTGGTTCTGACCGCTGCCTTGTCGGTGTACAACAGCGGCACCTACTGCAACAGCCGCATGCTGCTGGGCATGGCTGAGCAGGGCGACGCGCCGAAGGGCCTGGCGAAGATCGACAAGCGTGGCGTGCCAGTGCGTTCGATCCTGGCCTCGGCCGCCGTGACCCTGATCGCGGTACTGCTGAACTACCTGATCCCGCAAAACGCGCTGGAACTGCTGATGTCGCTGGTGGTGGCCACCCTGGTGATCAACTGGGCGATGATCAGCTACTCGCACTTCAAGTTCCGCCAGCACATGAACAAGACCAAACAGACGCCGCTGTTCAAGGCCTTGTGGTACCCATACGGGAACTACGTCTGCCTGGCGTTCGTGGTGTTCATCCTTGGCGTGATGCTGTTGATTCCGGGGATTCAGACATCGGTGTATGCGATTCCGGTGTGGCTGGTGTTCATGTGGGTCTGCTACTGCATCAAGAACAAGCGCAGTGCTCAGCGTGCCTTGCAGGCCGCAGTGGAGTAACTCCGCGCAGAAACGACAAACCCGGCCAAGTGCCGGGTTTGTCGTTTCTGCACGTACACATTTCCCTGTGGGAGCGAGCTTGCTCGCGATTAGGCCGTGTCAGTCGACATCATCGCTGCCTGACACACCGCTATCGCGAGCAAGCTCGCTCCCACAAGGGATTTGTGGCGTGCTGAAGATCTGATCGCGGTATCCTGCACGCTCTGAATACGGACGCTTTTCCATGCTGGTGATTTCCAACAACGTGCACCTGCCGGATGCCGAGATCGAGTTGACGGCCATTCGCGCCCAGGGGGCCGGTGGGCAGAACGTCAACAAGGTTTCCAGTGCCGTGCACCTGCGCTTCGACATTCCGGCGTCGTCCTTGCCCGAGTTCTACAAGGAGCGGCTGCTGGCGCTGCGCGACAGTCGCATCACCAGCGACGGTGTGTTGATCATCAAGGCCCAGCAGTACCGGACGCAGGAGCAGAACCGTGCCGATGCGCTGGAACGTTTGATAGAGCTGATCCAGAGTGCCACCAAGGTCGAAAAGAAACGCCGCCCGACCAAGCCGACGCTCGGCTCAAAAACCCGTCGGCTCGAATCCAAATCCAAGCGAGGCAACATCAAGGCCGGGCGCGGCAAGGTCGATTTCTAACGCACGTCTCGCGTTTCGCGTTGCTTCGGCGCCTGCCGGTACAGGTAGACGCTGAGCGCAAGACCGCTGAGCGCGGCGAGTGCGGCGAACAGGAAGATCGAAGCAAAGCCGAATCCCGCCGCAATCGCACCGGCCAATGGCCCGGTGATCCCCAGCGACAAATCGATGAATAGCGAATAAGCACCCACCGCCGCACCACGGCTGGAGGCGGGCACCAGATTGACCGCTTCCACGCCCAGCGCCGGAAACACCAGCGAAAAACCGAACCCGCTCAGCGCCGCGCCCGCCAGTGCCCAATGAGCGTCGGGTGCCAGCCACAGCAGCAACAGGCCCAGGGTCTCCACCGACAGGCAGGCAATCGCCACGCGAAAGCCACCGAGACGGTTGATCAGGTTGCCGAACAGCAAGCGCGCGCCGATGAAGCTGGCGCCGAACAGGCTCAGGCACAGCACCGCGTTGTCCCAGTGTTGCGTGGCGTAATACAGAGTGATGAAGGTGGCGATGGTGCCGAAACCAATGGAACCCAAGGCCAGGCCACAGCCGTGGGGGAAGACCCGCCCGAGCACATGCATGAACGGCAGGCGCTCACCGGCAACGATTGGTGCGGCGGTTTTCGGCCAGGCCAGCAGCAGGCCGAGCACGGCCAGCAACACAATGCTCACGCCCATGCTCCACAAGCCCAGTCGATGGACGAGCAACACCCCCAAGGGCGCGCCGACAGCCAGTGCACCATAGCTGGCGATACCGTTCCATGAGATGACTTTGGCCGTGTTCGCCGCGCCGACGCGGCCGATGCCCCAGCCAATCGAGCCCGAGCCCACCAGGCTTTCCGCGCTGCCGAGCACCAGACGGCCGATCAACAGGCTGAACAGGCTCAAGGCCGGCAGGTTCTGGGTCCAGGCCGAGACCAGCATGAACACACCGCTCAAGCCGCAACCGGCCAGGCCATACATCACAGCCAGCTTGCTGCCCTTGTTGTCGATGATCTTCCCGGCATAGGGGCGGCTGAGCAGGGTGGCCAGGTATTGCACGCTGATCACCAGGCCCGCGATCACCGCGCCGAAGCCCAGGTCGCTGTGGACGTAGCCGGGCAATACGGCCAAGGGAATGCCGATGTTCAGGTAGCCGATAAAGGTAAACAGGACGATGGAAACAACTTGCAGCGTGACCGCCAGGGGGCGCTGGTTTTCAGGCATGGGTAAAGGTCCACGGTAAAGCAGGATAGATAGGCTGCTTATGATAGCGGTGTGGACAGTCGCAGGTTGTGAAAAAGTAAAACTATTTGCCGGGCGCTGTCATTCAGGTTTGACGGGAGCGACCAGCTGCGTGGTGACCAGGGCGGCCAGCGCATTTTCCTGGGTGCCGAAGCGGGCGAGCAAGGCGGTTTGTTTCTCGGGAGAGAGGCGATTCCAGATCTCGATCATTTTCTCGGCGGTGCCGATCAGGACGCTGGCCTGCGCTTCGCTGAATTCATCGGTCATGGGTAAAGGCTCTTTCAGGCAGTGTGGAAAGCGCATGTTAGCGCTTTCCACACGGTCTGTACGGCGGGTGTTTCAGTCTTCTCTGTCAGCCTGGCGGCTGTCAGTGGCTTCTTTCGGCTCGGGCTGTTGGGCTCCGGCTTGCTGCGTGGTCGTCTGCTCAGGTTCGTGCAGGCTTGGGAAGGGGAGATTAGGAATCTCGTGCATAGTCGCGCTCCTCGCTAAGTCTGTTGATAGATCTGGTAGATCCGCGCTTTTAAAAAGCTTGGGCAGGATACAGCACTGAAAATGACAAACGGATTTTTATATCCATTTGTTTCGACGGGTGGGGTTGTCTAGACATGACTGGAGGAGCGACACAAAACAAATGTGGGAGCAAGCTCGCTCCCACAGGGGATTTGCTGAGTTTGGGGGGTTACTCGCAGACTTTGGCAATCGCCTCGGCCAGCAAATCCAAACGCGTAGCATCAATACCTGCGACGTTAGCCCGTCCCGAACTGACCATATACACGCTGTGGTTGTCCCGCAGGTTCTTCACTTGCACAGGCGTCAAGCCGGTGTAGGAGAACATCCCGCGTTGCACGCCAATGTGCGCGAAGCGCTCGCGCAAACCGTGAGGCTCCAGCGCTTCCACCAGACCGCTGCGCAGTTGGGCGATACGCAGGCGCATGGCTTCCACTTCGTCAGCCCAGAGGTTTTTCAGCTCCGGATCAGCGAGGATGGTCGCGACCACGGCCGCCCCGTGATCCGGCGGCGTCGACCACAGGTTGCGGGCAATGTTGGCCAGTTGGCTGCGAATGTCGGTGAGCTTGTCGGCGGTTTTCGCGCAGACAATCAGTGCGCCGGTGCGGTCGCGGTACAGGCCGAAGTTCTTCGAGCAAGAGCTGGTGATCAGCAGTTCCGGCAACTCGGCGGCGAACAGCCGGGTCGACCAGGCATCCTGCTCCAGGCCATCGCCGAATCCTTGATACGCGAAGTCGATCAATGGCAGCAGTTCGCGCTTGCGTACCACCTCCAGTACCCTCTGCCAGTCATCCTGGGACAGGTCGAAACCGGTCGGGTTATGGCAGCAGGCGTGCAGCAAGACCACGTCACCCTTGGGCGCTTCATTGAGCGCCGCCAGCATGCCATCGACGTCGAGCCGGTTGTCACTGCCCACGTACGGGTAGTGGCTGACCTTGACCTTGGCTGCCGCAAAAATCGTTTCGTGGATCGGCCAGGTCGGGTTGCTCAACCACACGCCGCGGCCCGGCAGGCATTGGGCGATAAAGTCCGCGCTCAGGCGCAAAGCCCCGGTGCCGCCCGGAGTCTGGGTGGCGCCGGCGCGTTGTGCGCTGATCAGCTTCGAGTCGGCGCCCAGCACCAGCTCATTGATCGCTTTGCCGAACGCCGGCTCGCCGTGACCGCCGATGTAGGTCTTGGTGGACTGACTGTCCACCAGACGTTGCTCGGCAAGCTTCACCGACTGGAGAATCGGCGTCAGGCCCTGGGCGTCTTTGTAGACGCCCACACCCAAATCGAACTTGCGCGGGTTCGGGTCCTGCGCGTAGGCCTCCATCAGGCCGAGGATCGGGTCGCCAGGTACTCGACCGATGGCGTCGAAATGCATTATTTGCGGCCCTCGGCGTCCTTCGCCACTTCGTCAGTGCGCGCGGCCATGATGAAGTCGTTGCGGTGCAGCCCCTTGATCGAGTGGCTCCACCAGGTAACGGTGACTTTGCCCCACTCGGTCAGCAGGCCCGGGTGATGGCCTTCGGCCTCGGAGATTTCACCGACGGCGTTGGTGAACGCCAGGGCGTGCTTGAAGTTCTTGAACAGGAAGACCTTTTCCAGCTGCATGATGCTGTCACGTACTTCGATGTTCCAGTCCGGGATCTGCTTGATCAGGATCGGCAGTTCTTCGTCGCTGACTTGTGGGGCGTCGGCGCGGCAGGCTTCGCAATGGGCTTGAGTTAATGCGGTCATGATGTGTTCCTGAAATCGAATGTTGGGAAATCGGCCCTCAGTGCTACCACGCTAATCCAAAGCGATGGTTTCTGACAGGCTCACTTGATTCTAAAAGCGGCGGATCACGCGGCTTTTGGTTTTGGCGGAAATTTCGGTGTGTGCAGACCCATCTGCATCGCTTGCTTGACCATGCCCATGATGTCTTCGTGAGCGAGGTCGAACAGACGCTTGAGATTTGGCAACGCGAAGTACAGTGGCTGCAAGATATCGATGCGGTAGGGCGTGCGCATGCATTCCAGCGGATCGAACGCCTGATGCTCAGGCTCGTCCGACAGGCAATACACGGTCTCTTTCGGAGAAGACAGAATGCCGCCGCCGTAGATGCGTTGGCCTTGCGGAGTGTCGACCAGGCCGAACTCGATGGTCATCCAGTACAGGCGCGCCAGGTACACACGTTCCTCCTTGGACGCCTTGAGGCCGAGTTTGCCGTAGGTGTGGGTGAATTCGGCGAACCACGGGTTGGTCAGCAGCGGGCAGTGACCGAAGATCTCGTGGAAAATGTCCGGCTCTTGCAGGTAGTCCAGTTCTTCGCGGGTACGAATGAAGGTCGCCACCGGAAACTGCTTGCTGGCCAGCAATTCGAAAAAGGTCTGGAAGGGAATCAGTGCGGGAACCCGGGCAACTTGCCAGCCGGTGGTTTCACCGAGGACCTTGTTGATTTCGCCGAGTTGAGGAATGCGGTCGTGGGGCAGACCGAGTTTTTCGATACCGTCCAGGTACTCCTGGCACGCACGCCCTTCGATCACTTTCAGTTGGCGAGTGATCAGCGTGTTCCACACCGCGTGTTCTTCGGCGGGGTAGTCGATAAAACCTTGCGCATCGGGCTCGCGAGCCACGTATTGCGTCTGCTTCATGCTGCTCTCCTGCTAGGGGATTTCGTTCTTGTTATGTACTGCTATGGACCTAGAAATACTCCAAGGATTGCACTGTTGCAGCAGGTGCTCGGCGTCAAGCGTAGGAAAATTCCTCGATAATCGTAAAGCTTTCGTTACGTATTGAGCGTCGGTGCGCAAATGTTGAGATTGGCGGGTGGGAAAAGCTCTCCACCTGTAACATAATCTTGACGACTATCTGAGCGCCTCAGCAGAAATTATCCCTGCGCACCTTACTCACCGTTTTTTCAGGCCATTCATATGCGTATCAAAGTCCACTGCCAGAACCGCATCGGCATCCTGCGCGACATTCTCAATCTGCTGGTGGAGTACGGGATCAACGTGGCCCGCGGTGAGGTGGGTGGTGAGCATGGCAACGCCATCTACCTGCATTGCCCGAACCTGATCAACATTCAGTTCCAGGCCTTGCGTCCGAAGTTCGAAGCGATTGCCGGGGTGTTTGGCGTCAAGCGTGTAGGGCTGATGCCCAGCGAGCGTCGGCACATGGAGCTCAACGCTCTGCTCGGTGCGCTGGAGTTTCCGGTGTTGTCGATCGACATGGGCGGTTCCATCGTCGCGGCCAACCGGGCGGCGGCGCAGTTGCTCGGGGTGCGGGTCGACGAGGTGCCGGGGATTCCCCTGTCGCGCTACGCCGAAGATTTCGATTTGCCGGAACTGGTGCGCGCCAACAAGTCGCGGATCAACGGGCTGCGGGTCAAGGTCAAGGGTGACGTGTTCCTGGCCGACATCGCGCCACTGCAATCGGAGCATGACGACAGCGAAGCCATGGCCGGTGCGGTGCTGACGTTGCATCGAGCGGACCGGGTGGGCGAGCGCATCTACAACGTGCGCAAGCAGGAATTGCGTGGCTTCGACAGCATCTTCCAAAGCTCGAAAGTCATGGCTGCCGTAGTGCGCGAAGCGCGGCGCATGGCGCCACTCGATGCACCGCTATTGATAGAAGGCGAAACCGGCACCGGCAAAGAATTGTTGGCGCGGGCCTGCCATCTGGCCAGTCCTCGTGGGCAGTCGCCATTGATGGCGCTCAACTGCGCCGGCCTGCCCGAGTCCATGGCCGAGACGGAATTGTTCGGTTACGGCCCCGGTGCCTTCGAAGGGGCGCGGGCAGAAGGCAAGCTCGGGCTGCTGGAGCTGACGGCGGGCGGTACGCTGTTTCTCGATGGCGTCGGGGAAATGAGCCCGCGCTTGCAGGTGAAGTTGCTGCGCTTCCTGCAGGACGGTTGCTTCCGTCGTGTAGGCAGTGATGAAGAGGTCTACCTTGACGTGCGAGTGATCTGCGCGACCCAGGTCGACCTGTCCGAACTGTGCGCTCGCGGTGAGTTCCGCCAGGATCTCTATCACCGCTTGAATGTGTTGTCGCTGCACATCCCGCCGCTGCGCGAATGCCTCGACGGCTTGACGCCGCTGGTGGAGCACTTCCTCGATCAGGCCAGTCGGCAGATCGGTTGCCCGCTGCCGAAACTGGCCCCGGCGGCCATGGAGCGGCTCAGTCACTACCATTGGCCGGGTAACGTGCGGCAACTGGAGAACGTGCTGTTCCAGGCGGTTTCCCTGTGCGACGGCGGCACGGTCAAGGCCGAGCACATTCGTTTGCCGGACTATGGTGTGCGCCAACCCCTTGGCGATTTTTCGCTGGAGGGTGGGTTGGACGAGATCGTCGGGCGTTTCGAGAAGGCGGTGCTGGAGCGGCTGTATTCCGAGCATCCGAGCAGCCGGCAGCTGGGCAAGCGGTTGGGGGTTTCGCATACCACCATTGCCAACAAGTTGCGTGAATATGAGGTGGGCAAGACTGAGTCATAGCTGAGGCCTGCTGCGTTTGTGCTGGCCTCATCGCGAGCAAGCTCGCTCCCACAGTGGTTCATCGGCGGACACACAATCTGTGATCACCAGTGACCCTGTGGGAGCGAGCTTGCTCGCGATGGCGGTTGTGGCCGTTGCCCACGGTCACACCTTGCCACCCACTGGCATGACACCGCCGGTTTTTCGTCTCTGATACAAATCACAAATCCCCTCTGAATCCCCAAAGTCCCCTGTTTGCCGGGCCTGGCGCCGCCAAAAACAAGTTGGTCTGCAAATTGCTTATGGCTCAGCAGTACAGCAGTGGGCGGCAAACGTCCGGCAGGCAGAGGAAAGAGTGTGGACAAGTACCTTTATGTGGCAATGACCGGCGCCAGCCAGAATGCACTGGCGCAAAAGGCGCATGCCAACAACCTCGCGAACATCTCCACCAACGGCTTCCAGAAAGACCTGGAGCAAGCTCGTTCAATGCCGGTGTTCGGTGACAGCTTTCCGGCGCGTGCGTTTGCCATGTCCGAACGCCCGGCCACCGATTTCTCCCCCGGCTCACTGGTGGAAACCGGTCGCGACCTTGACGTTGCCGTGCAAGGCAGCGGCTGGATTGCCGTACAGAATCCCGATGGTGCTGAAAGCTACGTGCGCACCGGCAGCCTGAACGTTGACGCCCTGGGCGTGTTGCGTGCCGGTAATGGCATGCCGGTCATGGGCAATGGCGGGCCGATTGCCGTGCCGCCGGAGCAGCAGATCGAAGTCGGCGAGGACGGCACCATCAGCATCCGCGCAATGGGCGAAGGTCCCCGGGTGATGGCTGAAGTCGACCGCATCAAGCTGGTCAATCCGGACCTCAAGAACATGACCAAAGGCCTGGATGGTTCGATCCACACCAAGGACGGCGCGCCTGCGCAGGCCGATGCCGGCGTCAAGCTGGTGTCCGGGTTCCTCGAGTCGAGCAACGTCAATGCCGTGGAAGAGATGACCTCGGTACTGGCCTTGTCCAAGCAATTCGAGCTGCACATCAAGATGATGAACACCGCCAAAGACGATGACCAGGCCATGGCTCGGGTCTTGCAGATCAGCTAATTACCAGAACGTCGCGCCGTAAAACAGGCGCACGAGGAGAATCGAATGCTTCCGGCTCTATGGGTTGCCAAAACAGGCCTGTCCGCCCAGGACACCAACCTGACCACCATTTCCAACAACCTGGCCAACGTGTCGACCACGGGTTTCAAGCGTGACCGCGCCGAGTTCCAGGACCTGCTCTACCAGATCAAGCGTCAGCCAGGCGCCCAGTCGACCCAGGACAGCGAACTGCCGTCGGGTCTGCAACTGGGTACCGGTGTGCGTATCGTCGGCACCCAGAAAAACTTCACCGCCGGCAGTCTGCAAACCACCGAACAGCCACTGGACATGGCCATCGACGGTCGCGGTTTTTTCCAGATCCTGCAACCGGACGGCACCACGTCCTACACCCGTGACGGGACCTTCCACCTGGACTCCAACGGCCAGATCGTCAACGCCAGCGGCTTTGCCCTCGAACCGGCCATTGTCATTCCGAACGACGCGCAAACCTTCACGGTCGGTCGCGACGGCACAGTGTCCATCACCGTTGCCGGCAACCCGGCTGCCCAGGTGATCGGCAACCTGCAAACCGCCGACTTCATCAACCCGGCCGGCCTGCAGGCAGTGGGCAACAACCTGTTCCTGGAAACCGCCGCCAGTGGCGCGCCGCAAGTCGGCACTCCGGGCCTGAACGGTTTCGGCACCACGCTGCAGAACACCCTGGAAACGTCCAACGTCAGCACCGTTGAGGAGATGGTCAACATGATCACCACCCAACGCGCCTACGAGATGAACTCCAAGGTGATCTCCACCGCCGACCAGATGCTCTCGTTCGTAACGCAGAATCTGTAATCAAGTCTATGGGGCGGCCATGAGGCTGCCTGCAACACCGTGAGGTAGGGTCATGCATCGCTATGTATCTGTTCTGGCACTGAGTGGGATCACCGCGCTCGCAGGTTGCGTGCCTGCGACGCCCAAGCCCAATGACCCTTACTACGCTCCGGTGTTGCCGCGCACGCCCTTGCCGGCAGCGGCGAACAACGGCTCGATCTATCAGGCCGGTTTCGAACAGAACCTCTACAGCGACCGCAAGGCGTTCCGGATCGGTGACATCATCACCATCACCCTGAACGAAAGGACCCAGGCCAGCAAAAACGCCAACTCGCAAATTGGCAAGAACAGCAAGGCCAGCATCGGCCTGACCTCGCTGTTCGGCTCCACCCCCAACACCAACAATCCGTTCGGCAGTGGTGACCTGAGTCTGGACGCCAGCTATGAAGGCGATCGCGCGACCAAGGGCGACAGCAAGGCGGCGCAGGGCAACACCCTGACCGGCTCGATCACCGTGACCGTCGCCGATGTGTTGCCCAACGGCATCATCGCGGTGCGCGGCGAGAAGTGGATGACCCTCAATACCGGCGACGAATTGGTACGGATTGCCGGCCTGGTGCGCGCCGATGACATCTCTACCGACAACACTGTGTCGTCGACCCGTGTCGCCGATGCGCGCATCACCTACTCGGGCACCGGTTCGTTTGCCGATGCGAGTCAGCCAGGCTGGTTCGACCGTTTTTTCCTCAGCCCGCTGTTCCCTTTCTAGGTGGTCAGTTTGAATCTTAAACACCTGATGGTGGCCGCCTTGATGCTGTCCGCCGCGCTCAACGCGCAGGCCGAGCGTCTGAAGGATATCGCCAGCATTTCCGGCGTGCGTTCCAACCAATTGATCGGCTACGGCCTGGTGGTCGGACTTAACGGCACCGGTGACCAGACGACGCAAACCCCGTTCACCCTGCAGACCTTCAACAACATGCTCTCGCAGTTCGGCATCAAGGTACCGCCGGGGTCGGGCAACGTGCAGTTGAAGAACGTCGCGGCGGTGTCGATCAGTGCCGATTTGCCGGCGTTCGCCAAGCCGGGTCAGCAAGTCGACATCACCGTTTCGTCCATCGGTAACTCCAAGAGCTTGCGCGGCGGTACCTTGCTGCTGACACCGCTCAAGGGTATCGACGGCAACGTCTATGCGGTGGCCCAGGGCAACCTGGTGGTCGGTGGTTTCGATGCGGAAGGGCGAGACGGTTCGAAGATCACCGTCAACGTTCCGTCGGCCGGTCGCATCCCCGGTGGCGCGTCGGTGGAGCGCGCGGTGCCGAGCGGTTTCAACCAGGGCAACAGCCTGACGTTGAACCTCAACCGTTCCGACTTCACCACCGCCAAGCGCGTCGTCGACAAGATCAACGACATGCTCGGCCCTGGTGTGGCCCAGGCCATCGACGGCGGTTCGATTCGCGTCACCGCGCCGCTCGATCCGAGCCAGCGTGTCGACTACCTGTCGATCCTGGAAAACCTCGAAATCGATCCGGGCCAAGCGGTGGCGAAAGTCATCATCAACTCCCGTACCGGCACCATCGTGATCGGCCAGAACGTCAAGGTATCCCCGGCCGCCGTGACCCACGGCAGCCTCACCGTGACCATTACCGAAGACCCGATCGTCAGCCAGCCCGGCCCTCTGTCCAATGGCACAACGGCGGTGGTGCCGCGTTCGAAAGTCAACGCCCAGCAGGAAGCCAAGCCGATGTTCAAGTTCGGCCCTGGCACCACCCTCGACGAGATCGTGCGGGCGGTGAATCAGGTCGGCGCGGCACCGGGTGACTTGATGGCCATCCTCGAAGCGCTGAAGCAGGCAGGCGCCCTGCAAGCCGACCTGATCGTGATCTGAGGACGGCCATCGTGGATATGCGCAAGAGCGGTCTGGTCAGCAGCAGCGATTCGGGCTCCTATTCGGACCTCAATCGCCTGAACCAGCTCAAGGTCGGCGACAAGAACAGCGACGGCAACATGCGCAAAGTGGCGCAGGAGTTCGAGTCGCTGTTCCTCGGGGAAATGCTCAAGTCGATGCGCTCGGCCACCGAAGCATTGGGTCAGGACAATCCGATGAACACCCCGGCGGCCAAGCAGTACCAGGAAATGTACGACCAGCAGCTGGCCGTTTCCATGTCCCGCGAGGGCGGTGGTATTGGCCTGGCGGATGTGCTGATGCGCCAGATGTCGAAGAACAAACCGATGGCGCCGGGCGAGGCAGCGGCTGCGTCGCTGGCCAAGCAAGAGGCTGCCAAGGCGGCCGTGCAAACGCCGATGGCGGCTGGCACGGTTGCGCTCAATGGGCCGTTGTCACGGGTCAACGGCCAGCGTCCGTTGTGGGCCTCGCGCTCGGTCCATGCGCAGCAAGAGGCGGGCGAGGGCGCTCATCGCAATGACATGGCGCTGATCAATCAGCGACGCCTGGCATTGCCGCCGAAGCTGGCTGATCGGTTGTTGGCCGGGCTGGTGCCTTCGGTGACGACCACGGCCACAACGCTCAACAAGACACCATTACCTGAACGCACGACGAACACGGGTGCGGGACCGTTGTACAACGGCGACTGGCTGGCGAACGCACAGCAATCCTCCGCGGGCGGCATGCAGATTTACGGTCGCGCCATGGCGCAGATTCCTCTGGCACCACCGAAGAAAGCCTTCAGTTCCGCCGACCAGTTCGTCAACACCATGTTGCCGATGGCCAAGGAAGCGGCGGACCGGATCGGTGTCGATCCACGTTATCTGGTGGCCCAGGCGGCCCTGGAAACCGGTTGGGGCAAGTCGGTCATGCGCCAGCAGGATGGCAGCAGCAGCCACAACCTGTTCGGCATCAAGGCCGGCAACAGCTGGCAGGGCAATTCGGCGCGGGCGATCACCAGCGAATTCAGAAACGGGCAGATGGTCAAGGAGACGGCCGAGTTCCGTTCCTACGACTCCTACAAGGACAGTTTCCATGACCTTGTGACTTTGCTGCAGACCAATAATCGCTATCAAGATGTCGTGAAGTCGGCCGATAACCCAGAACAGTTTGTACGCGAGTTGCAGAAGGCCGGTTACGCAACCGACCCGGACTACGCAAGCAAGATTTCGCAGATAGCCAGGCAGATGACGAGTTACCAGAACTACGCTGCGGCGGGCGTTTCCACCACGCCTTTATAGGCACAAGGTATAAGGTCTGAAACATGAGTTTGCTCAATATCGGGATGTCGGGGCTGAGTGCTGGCCATAACTCGTTGGTGACGACCGGCAACAACATTGCCAACGTCGACACCGCCGGGTACTCGCGCCAGCAGTCTGTGCAGAGCACCAAAGGCTCGATTCAGTACGGCAATGTGTTCATCGGCACCGGCACGACGCTGGCCGATGTGCGTCGCGTGTACAACTCCTATCTCGATTCGCAGCTGCGTACCGCGACCTCGCTCGACAGCGAAGCTACGTCGTACAACGCTCAGGCCACGCCGCTGGACGCCACGCTTTCCGATTCCAACACCGGGCTGACCGGTGTGCTGCAAAAGTTCTTCACGTCGATGCAAGGCGTTTCGACCTCTGCCACCGACGACACGTCCCGCCAGTCGGTGCTGACCGGTGCCCAGGCCTTGTCCGCTCGCTTCAATTCGATTGCCAAGCAATTGAACGATCAGAACACCAACCTGAACGGCAGCCTGGGCGACATGGCGGATCAGGTGAACAAGCTGTCCACCACGATTGCCACGCTCAACCAGAAGATTTCCGAGCTCTCCACCGGCACCAACCAGCCAAACGACCTGCTGGACTCGCGCAACGAAGCCGTGCGCCAACTGTCCGGGCTGGTCGGTACCCAGGTGGTCGAGCGTGGCAACAGCTACGACGTCTACATCGGCAGCGGTCAGCCACTGGTGGTCGGCAACACCACCAATACACTGCAAACCGTGCCGAGCCAGGGCGATCCATCGCGCATGGCGCTGCAGCTCAACCGTGGCTCCAGCACCATCGACGTGACCTCGGTGGTCAGCGGCGGTGAGATCGGTGGTTTGCTGACTTACCGCAAGGAAGTGCTCGACCCTTCGCTCAATGAACTGGGACGCGTGGCGCTGGTGGTGGCTGACCAGATCAACAGCCAACAGGCGCAGGGCATCGACAAGAACGGTGATTTCGGCGCGGCGATCTTCAACAACATCAACAGTGCCGCCCTGGTCAGCCAGCGCAGCATTGCCGCGGCGGGCAACAGTGCCGGCTCCGGCAACCTGGATGTCACCATCAAGGACACCGGCAAGCTGACCACCAGCGACTATCAGGTGACGTTCACCAGCGCGACCAACTACACCGTCAAGCGCTCGGACGGCACCGACATGGGCGCGTTCAGCACCACGACGACCCCGGCCCCGGTGATCGATGGCTTCAGCCTGAACCTCAACGGCGGTGCGCTGAGCGCCGGCGATTCGTTCAAGGTGACACCGACCCGTGGCGCGGCGGYGAGTATCCAGACCGTGCTCACCGACCCGAAAAAAATCGCGGCCGCAGCACCGTTGACCGGCGTGACCAGTGCCAACAACACCGGCACCTACACCCAGCCGATGCTGACCAGCACCCTCGATATCTACAACCCGGCGGCCCAGGCAGAAATGCAGACCGCGCTCAAGAACTCGACGCCGGTCAAACTGGTGTTCGGCGCGGCCAGCGGCGGTAGCCAGAGCTACAACATGGTCGATGCCAAGGGCAATTCGATCAGCACCGGCACCATCGTTCCCGGCCAGAGCAACACCCTGAACCTGAAAGTGGGCATGGTCGATGCCAGCGGTGCGCCGGTCATGGACACCAGCGTCACGCCGGCCGTGCAGAAGACGTTTACCGTGCAGACCACGGTCGGCGCCACGCCCGCCAGTGGCGAAAGCTTCACCATCAACCTGACCGGCGCGGCGTCTTCGGACAACCGCAACGCCCAGGCGCTGGTCGGCCTGCAAACCAGGCAGACCGTAGACACCGGCACGGCGAGCAAGGGCATCAGCCTGACCGATGCCTACAACAAGCTGGTGACCAACGTCGGCGCCAAGGCTGCCCAGGGCAAGTCCGACAGCGACGCCACCACGGCGATCCTGGCCAATGCCAAAGGGGCGCGGGATTCGAACTCCGGGGTCGACCTGGATGAAGAAACCGGCAACCTGGTCAAGTACCAGCAGTACTACACCGCGTCTTCGCAGATCATCAAGGCTGCGCAGGAAATTTTCACCACGCTGATCAACAGCCTTTAAGGAGTCGTAATTCATGCGCATTTCCACCGCCCAGTATTACGAAATCACCGCTGCCAATTACCAGCGCAACTTCAACAAGGCCATCGCGACCAGCAACGAAGCCAGCAGCCTGACCCGCATCAACACCGCCGCCGATGATCCGATCGGTGCCGGTCGTTTGCTGGAGCTGGGTCAGCAGAGCGCGATGCTTGAACAGTACGGCACCAACATCGGCACCACCAAGAATGCGTTGAGCCTGCAGGAAACGACGCTCGACTCCATCGGTACCGCTTTGCAGCGCGCCAAGGAACTGGCCCTCGCCGCCAGCAACGGCATTGCCACCGATGCGGACCGCAAGGCCTACGCGTCGGAGTTGGGCCAGATCCAGCAACAAGTGCTGGGCCTGATGAACGCCAAGGATGCCAACGGCAACTATGTGTTCTCCGGTTCGAAAACCGACACCGCGCCTTACTCGCAGAACTCGGACGGCACCTACAGCTACAACGGTGACCAGACCACCATCGACCTTGGCATTGGCGATGGCATGACGGTCGGGACCAACACCACGGGCTGGAATGCGTTCCAGCAGACCCTCAACACCAGCCGCACCCAGACCACCATGACCGCTCCGGCGGTGGATGACGGTCGCGTGGTGCTGTCCAACGGTACGGTCGGCACCAGCTCCACCTACAATGCGAGCTTCACGGGCGGCCAGCCGTACACCGTCAGTTTCCTCAGCAGCACCCAGTTGAAGATCACCGACTCGCTGGGCAATGACGTGACCGCCGAAGCCAGTCAGAACGGCCTGATCAGTAACTCCAATGGCGCCAACCAGACGGTCAGTTTCCGTGGCGTTGACCTGAAGCTGAACATCAACCTCAAAACCGGTGATACCAACCCGGATGCGGTGATCGCCGGTCACAGCTTCAACCTGTCTTCCACGTCGGACACCTTCAACACCTCGCGCAGCGCCGGTAACGCGTCGACCGCGGTCATCACCGGTTCCAGCGTGAGCAACCCGACGGCGTACACCAACGCCTTCCCGTCGGGCGGGGCGATCCTCAAGTTCACCAGCGCCAGCAATTTCGACCTGTATGCCGCGCCGATCACCGCCGACAGCAAACCGGTGTCGTCGGGTACCGTATCGGGCGGCAACGCCACCGCGGCGGGTGTGACCTTTGCCCTGGGCGGTGGCGCCCCGGCGTCCGGCGACCAGTTCGTGATTCAGTCCAACAACCATCAGACCCAGAACGTGCTCGACACTCTCGGCCAGATGATCACCGCGCTGAACACGCCAGTCGATGGCGACCCGGTGGCCAAACAGAAGTTTCTGGGCACCATGGAGTCGGGAATGGGCAACATCGACAGTGCGGCCAACCAGATCGGCTCAGCCATCACCACGATCGGTGCCCGCGGTCAGGCACTGGATAACCAGACCGCGACCAACGAGAGCCTGACCCTGGCGAACAGCGCCAGTCAGAAGTCGATTCGCGATTCGGATCCGGCCGAAGTCATGACTCGCCTGACCTTGCAGCAGACCATGTTGCAGGCGGCGCAGCTGGCGTTCAGCAAGATTTCCCAGCTGGGCCTGTTCAACAAGATCTGACGGTGGTCGGGCGCGCAGGCGCCCGATGGCCTTGCCCCTTCAGTATTTATCGTCTTTTTTGCGGTAACAAAGGGCTCGCTTTTCAGGGCGGGCTCGCACCGCCTGTGAGCCTGCCGTGAATTCACTTCCGCTTGTCAGCCTGGTCATTCCCGCCTTCAATCCTCGCTTTTTCGGTCGTGCCTTGCACACGGCTGTGAACCAGAGCTACGGCAACCTGGAGATCATCGTTTGCGATGACAGTCGCGGTCACGAGATCGAAGACTTCGTGGCTTCGGTGGTTGAGCAGGGCGCGACCGTGCGGTATGTGCGTAACCCGCGCACCCTGGGGTTGGTGGGTAACCTGCAAGCCTGCCTGGAAGTGGCGCAAGGCGAGTACATCAAGTTTCTGTGTGATGACGACCAGTTGTTTTCGGCCTGCATCGAGCGTCAGGCCCAGGTGCTGATCGATTGTGCCGACGTCAATCTGGTCGTGGCCCAGCGCCTGCTGTGGGATGCCGACGACATGCCGCTGCCGTCGCGCCTGGAGAACACTCCGCTGTCCCCGGTGGGCGGAGTGTTCAAGGGCGAGGACCTGCTGGCGATCTTCGAAAACTTCCCGGTCAACATCCTCGGCGGCTTCAGCAACGCGATGTTCCGGCGGGCTGACGTGCTCGAACTGTTCCCGGCACTGACGCAGCCCGGCCATTGCTTCGTCGCGACCCTCGATTTTGCCTTGTACGTCTGCCTGATGCGGCGCGGCAATCTGGCGGTGTCCAATCATGTGCTCGGCGTCGAGCGCCTGTACCCCGAGCGGCTGAGCGGCCAGCAGTCGATGAAGGACGCGGCCGAAACCGAGCGGCAGTGGCTGTCGCAGATGCTCAAGGCCCGTGGCGGCGAATCTGCGCCGGCCCAGGGTTGGGTGCGCTATGTGCCTCTGAGCAACGTGGAGGAGACACCGCGGGTTTGGGAAGAGTTGCCGCTGAGCAGGACCCTGGGCACCAAGCAGACCACCCAGGATTGGCATGTCGGCATCGCCAGTGTCAGCTTCGCGCAACTGTATGCCCAGTGGCTGGCGTGCCGCACGCTCACCGACGGTCAGCGCGAGTTGCTGGCGGATACGCTGGAGGCTTGGCCAACCCGGCCCAAAATCGTTCCGGTCATCATCGATGAGCAAGGCAGCCGTTCGGCGCTGGAGCTCACTCTGCAATCGCTGGCGGATCAGGATTACGCCCCTGAACTGACGCTGGTGCTGTCGGCATCGTGCACAGAGGCAGTGCTGGATGAGCGTGTGTTCCGCTTGCCGTTGCAGGACGATTGGCAGCAGCAGATCAACGCCCTGTTGCCGCAACTGGAAGGCATTGGCTGGTTCTATCTGCTGCGCGCCGGTGATCGTCTGGTGGCGCCGGCCTTGCTGGTCATGGCTGAGCGGATTGCGTTGTCGCGCACGCTGACTTGCCTGTACAGCGACGAAGGTGGCTTGCATCAGGGTGAGTCGGCCGAACCTGCATTCAAGCCAGACTTCAACCTGGACCTGATGCGCAGCTATCCCTACGTAGGGCGAGCGCTGGCGTTCGAGCGCGAGCAATTCCTGGCGCTGGGCGGTTTCGATTCGGTGTACGGCGAACTGGCGCCACACGATGTGATGTGGCGAATGGTCGAGCAAGGCGGCACGCACGTGGTCGGGCACATTTCGGAGGTGCTGCTGGAGTCGGCGTTCGACCTGGCCAAATGGCTGTCGCTGCCGCAAGTGATGGACACCAATCCGCGGTTGCTCGAGGCGCACTTGCAGCGCCTGGGTGTCGCCCATGACATCCGTGAGGGCAGCTCGGCGCTGCTCAATCGAGTCGACTATCGGCATGCTGATCGGCCGCTGGTGTCGATCGTGATTGTCAGCAAGGACCAGACCCTGGCATTGCAACGTTGTGTCGAGAGTCTGCTGGAGAAAACGGTCTACGGCGAATACGAGTTGCTGTTGGTGGACAACGGCAGCGAGAGCGCCGAGGCGCTCGACTGGTTCGCCGGCATGGCGCAATTGGGCAGCGAGCGGGTCCGGGTGCTGCGCTGCGAGTTGCAGGGTAATGCGGCGGCGGTGCGCAATTTCGCCGCGCAGCAGGCCGCTGGCGACTACGTCCTGATACTCAATCCCTACACGGTGATCACCCAGGGCGAATGGCTGGGCGAGCTGCTCAATCATGCACAACGTCCGGAAGTCGGCGTGGTAGGCGCCAAACTGTTCAACCCGGATGGCCGCGTGCTGCATGCCGGCCTGATACTCGGGTTGCAAGGGCCGGCCGGCGTGCCATTCCATGGTGAGACGCTGCAGGCGGCGGGGTACATGTACCGCTTGCAGGTCGCTCACAATTTCAGTGCCGTCGGCGGTGATTGCCTGATGGTACGCAAGTCTGTCTTTGATGCAGTCGGTGGCCTGGATGAGCAGGGCCTGGCGCAGTCCCTCAACGAAGTGGACCTGTGTTTGCGCGTCGGTCAGGAAGGTTATCTGGTGGTCTGGACGCCTCACGCGCAACTGGCGTTGGGTGCGCAGCCGGCGATGCTCGCGCAAGAAGGTGACCAGGCTCGAAGCGAGCAGGAGCAGGAAGTTTTCTATAAGCGCTGGCTGCCGATCGTGGCCCGTGATCCGGCCTACAACGCCAACCTGGCGCTGCAGGGTTTGGGTGGGGCGAGTTTCAGTCTCGAGCCCGGCCTGCGATCCGGTTGGAGTCCGTTTTCCAGGGCGCAGCTGCCGAAGATTCTCGCGTTGCCGGTCAACGCATCTGCCATTGGCCACTACCGGGTCACTCAGCCGCTGATCGAACTGGAAGCCGCCGGCAGGGCGCACGGGCGCATTCATTACAACCTGCCGACCATCATCGAAGTCGAGCGTCATTCGCCTGACGTGATCATCCTGCAGGGGCGCTATTCCGAAGGTCCGATCAACGAAATCCCGAGCCTGCAAAAATACTCCAGCGCGCGGCGTATCTATGAGCTGGATGACTTCGTGATCAACGTTCCGCACCGCAATGCGCATATCCGCAATATGCCGGGCAAGGACGAAATGGAAAAACTGGTGCGGCGCGCCATCGGCATGTGCGATCGCGTGGTGGTCTCCACCGAGCCGCTGGGTAACGCGCTGTCGGACATGCATCAGGACATTCGCGTGGTGCCCAACATGTTGGCGTCGCACCTGTGGACCGATCTGCGCAGTCAGCGCAGAACCTCGAAAAAGCCCCGGGTCGGTTGGGGCGGCGGCACCAGCCACCACGGTGACCTGGCGGTGATCGCCGATGTGGTTCGCGAACTGGCCAATGAAGTCGACTGGGTGTTCTTCGGCATGTGCCCGGACGATCTGCGCCCGTACATGCATGAGTTTCATGGGGTGATCGGGCTGGATGTCTACCCGGCCAAGCTGGCCAGCCTGAACCTGGATCTGGCATTGGCGCCGTTGGAATTCCACATCTTCAACGACTGCAAGAGCAACCTGCGCCTGCTGGAGTATGGCGCTTGCGGTTACCCGGTGATCTGCACCGACACCGAAGCCTATCGCGGCTACCTGCCGTGCACCCGGATCAAGACCAACTCCACGGATGAATGGCTGCAAGCGATCCGCATGCACCTGGCCGATCCGGACGCCAGCTATCGCATGGGCGATGAGTTGCGCGAGATCGTGCTGCGTGACTACGTGCTGCGCGGCGACAATTTACGCTACTGGGAAAATGGCTGGCTGGCGGACTGATCGTTCAAGGTGTTCCGCGCAAAGGCAGGCGACGTCAAGTCGCCTGCCTTTTTTTTGCTTGGACCGGTTTAGGCATGGCCTCCTGTGGGAGCTGGCCTGCCAGCGAAGGTCGTCAACGATAACGCGGCAAACATGAATAAACGCGGTCCCCTGTAGGAGCCGGCTTGCTGGCGATGGTCGCCAACGATAACGCGGAAAGCCTGAATAAACGCAGTCCCCTGTAGGAGCTGGCTTGCCAGCGATGGTCGCGAACGATAACGCGGGTAACATGGATAAACGCAGCGCACTCGACTCCATCGCCAGCAAGCCGGCTCCTACAACCCCCCCCCCCGCAGCGCATCGCCCGGCAACGGATTGAAAGAGCTGGCGCGTTTCCTGCAAGTCCCCCTCATATCGCCATAAAACGAGCACTTCCGGTGAGCCCGGACGTGCCCTGAACGGCGGCAGGTTTAACCCGGATGGCCCGCAAAAGCTTGATACAGCTTGGCTGAGCCCTGTGACGAACAAGAGAGGAAGGGGATGAAGGCAGTTATTTTGGCGGGTGGCCTGGGTACGCGGATCAGCGAAGAGTCGCACCTCAAGCCCAAGCCAATGATCGAGGTCGGCGGCAAGCCAATTCTCTGGCACATCATGAAACAGTACTCCGCTCACGGGATCCACGATTTCGTGATCTGCCTTGGCTACAAGGGCTATGCGATCAAGGACTTTTTCGCCAACTACTTTCTGCACACCTCCGACGTCACCTTCGACATGTGCAACAACCGCATGGATGTTCACCAGAACTACAGCGAGCCATGGCGCGTCACGCTGATCGACACCGGGGAAGAGACCATGACCGGCGGCCGTTTGCGCCGCGCCCGACGCTACCTCGAAGACGAACAGGCGTTCTGCTTTACCTACGGCGACGGCGTGTCGGACCTCAACATTGGCGCGTTGGTGGATTTCCATCTCCAGCACGGAAAACTGGCGACCGTCACCGCGGTACAGCCACCCGGCCGCTACGGCGCGCTTAATCGCGATGGCGACAAGGTCCTGGGTTTCACCGAAAAGCCTCGCGGTGATGGTGGCTGGATCAATGGCGGGTTCTTTGTCCTGTCGCCCAAGGTGCTGCCGTTGATCGACGGCGACGACACCTCGTGGGAGTCCGGTCCGCTGGATGGCCTGGCCGAGCGCGGCGAGCTCATGGCGTTCCAGCACGACGGTTTCTGGCAACCGATGGACACCCTGCGTGACAAGAACCACCTCGAGGCGTTGTGGCAGAGCGGGGAGGCCCCATGGAAGCAATGGGACTGAGCCCGCAATTCTGGCGCGGCAAGCGGGTGCTGGTCACCGGCCACACCGGTTTCAAGGGCAGTTGGCTGACGTTGTGGCTGCAAAGCCTGGGTGCCGAAGTCAGCGGGTTTTCCCTCGACCCGTCCACCGAGCCGAGTCTGTTCGAACTGGCGCGGGTGCATGAAGGCATCAACGATCAGCGCGGCGACTTGCGTGACCTGGGCGCTTTGCTGGAGCTGATCGCCGAGACCCGGCCGGAAATCGTCCTGCACCTGGCGGCGCAGCCGCTGGTGCGCGAAGGTTATCGCGACCCGTTGGGCACGTACTCCAGCAACGTCATGGGCACGCTCAACCTGCTCGAAGCGATCCGTCAGGTCGGTGGCGTGCGTGCCTGCGTGCTGGTGACCACCGACAAGGTTTACGCCAACCAGGAATGGCTGTGGCCGTACCGCGAAAACGAAGCGTTGGGCGGTCACGATCCCTACAGCAGCAGCAAGGCTTGCTGCGAGTTGTTGGCGCAATCCTATGCCGCCTCATTCTTTGCGCCTGAAAAGCATGCCGAGCATGGTCTGGCGTTGGCCACGGCCCGTGCCGGCAACGTACTCGGTGGTGGCGATTTTGCCCCGGAGCGGTTGATTCCCGACGTGCTGCGGGCATGGTCGGCGGATGAACCGGTGACCTTGCGTTACCCGCAGGCGGTGCGCCCATGGCAACACGCGCTGGAACCTTTGGCCGGCTATCTGCAACTGGCTGCCGGCCTGTATGAGCAAGGCCCGCAATTCGCCGGGGCGTGGAACTTCGGTCCCCTCGATGCGGACATGTGCAGCGTCGGTGAAGTGGTCGAACTGCTCGCCAGCCGCTGGCCGCAGGCACGCGGGCTGCGCATCGAACCGAGTGATTTGCATGAGGCCGGCCTGCTGCGCCTGGACAGCAGTCGCGCCCGTCAATTGCTCGGCTGGCAACCGCGCTGGTCGTTGCAGCAGTGCCTGACCCAAACCCTGGATTGGCATCTGGCGTGGCAGAACGGCGATGACATGCGTGCCATCACTCTGGCGCAATTGAACCTGTACCGAGGCGCGCTGTGAGTGAATTTCTGCTGAAGGCATTGCCGCTGAGCGGTCTGTTCAACGTGCAGCACAAACGCTTCGAGGACGAGCGCGGGCACTTTTCCCGATTGTTTTGCGAAGGCAGCCTCGGTGCATTTGGCCAGGCGTTTCATATCCGCCAGATCAATCACTCCTGCACCCGCGAACGCGGCAGCGTGCGTGGCCTGCATTACCAGAATGCCCGCGCGCCGGAAGCCAAGTTGATCTCCTGCCTGCGCGGTGAAGTCTGGGATGTCGCGGTGGATTTGCGTCCCGACTCCGAGACCTTCCTGCACTGGCATGCCGAACACCTGCGTGCCGGCGATGGCCGCAGCCTGTTGATTCCGGCCGGGTTCGCCCATGGCTTCCAGACCCTGAGCGCCGACGCCGAGCTGCTTTACCTGCACAGCAACGACTACACGCCGGAACACGAAGGCGGTTTGTCGGTGCTCGATCCACGGCTGGCGATTGCCTGGCCGCTGCCTGTCAATAATCTGTCGGTGCGCGATGCCAGTCATCCAGCGCTCGATGAACACTTCGCCGGAGTGCGTCTATGAACTGCCGTGGTTGCGCCACTGCGCTGACCCTGCCGCTGATCGACCTGGGCACCTCGCCGCCGTCCAATGCCTACGTGCGTGTCGACCAACTGGAGCAGGCCGAACAATGGGTGCCGCTGAAGGTTGCCGTGTGCCAGCAATGCTGGCTGGTGCAAACCGAGGATTACACCAGCGCCGATAGCCTGTTCGATGCCGAGTACGCTTATTTCAGTTCGTTCTCCAGTACCTGGCTGGCCCATGCCGAGCGTTATGTGGCCGAGATGGTCGAGCGTTTTGGCCTGAGCGCCGACAGCCGCGTGGTGGAAATCGCGGCCAACGATGGTTACCTGTTGCAGTACGTGGCCGGGCGCGGCATCCCTTGCCTGGGCGTCGAGCCGACCCGCAGCACCGCGCAAGCGGCGCGGGAAAAAGGCCTGGAGATTCGTGAAGTGTTTTTCGGTCGCGACACCGCCGCGCAGCTGAAAAGTGAAGGCTGGGGCGCCGACCTGATGGCCGCCAACAACGTGCTGGCCCACGTCCCGGACATCAATGATTTTCTCGGCGGTTTCGCGACCCTGCTCAAGCCGACGGGTGTGGCGACCTTCGAATTCCCGCAGTTGCTGACCCTGATGGCCGGTCAGCAATTCGACACGCTGTACCACGAGCATTATTCCTACCTGTCGCTGACCGCTGTGCAGACCTTGTGCGAGCGCAATGGCCTGCAAGTGTTCGACGTCAGTCAGCTCCCGACCCATGGCGGCTCGCTGCGAGTGTTCGTCCAGCGCCTGGACGGCGAGCGTCGCGAAGTGCAACCGGCGGTCCGGCAACAGCTGCAGGCCGAACTCGTCGCCGGGGTGAAAACCCCTGGGTTCTACGCGACCCTGGCGCCCGCCGCCGAGCGCATCAAGCATGATCTGCTGCGCTTCCTGTTGCAGGCCAGGGCCGATGGCAAACGCGTGGTTGGTTACGGCGCCGCCGCCAAGGGCAATACCTTGCTCAACTACGCCGGGGTCAAGCCGGACCTGCTGGCCTGGGTGGCCGATGCCAACCCGCACAAGCAAGGCAAGTACCTGCCCGGCAGCCGCATTCCGATCGTGTCGCCGGCACAGATCGACATCGAGAAGCCGGACTACGTGCTGGTACTGCCGTGGAACCTGCTGGATGAGATCACCCAGGCCTTTGCCGGCATTCGTGCATGGGACGGTCGTTTTGTCATTGCCATTCCCGAGTTGATCATTCGATGAGCCGAATTCATTACACCAAACCCAGTGTCGGTGAGCTGGAAGCTGACTACGTGCTCGATGCCGTCCGCCATGGTTGGGGAGAGCGTTGCTACGAGTACCTGACACGCTTCGAAAAGTCCTTTGCCGAGCACCTGGGTGCGACGTACGCGATTGCAACGTCCAGTTGCACCGGCGCGCTGCACATGGGCATGGCGGCGCTGGGCATCGGTGCCGGCGATGAGGTGATCCTCGCCGATACCAACTGGATCGCCTCGGCCGCGCCCATCACCTATCTGGGCGCGACGCCGGTGTTCGTCGACGTGCTGGCCGACAGCTGGTGCCTCGACCCGCAGCAGGTTCGCCAGGCGATCACCCCACGAACCAAAGCGATTCTGGCGGTGCACCTCTACGGCAATCTCTGCGACATGGATGCGTTGCTGGCCATCGGTCGCGAGTTTGGCCTGCCGGTCATCGAAGACGCCGCCGAGGCGATTGGCTCGCAGTGGCGCGGTCAGGCCGCCGGTTCCCTGGGCGCGTTCGGCGCGTTTTCCTTTCATGGCACCAAGACCATGACCACCGGCGAAGGCGGCATCTTCGTGACGTCGGACAAGGCCCTGTATGACCGCGTACTGACCCTGTCCAACCATGGCCGCGTGGCCGGCAGCAGCAAACAGTTCTGGCCGGATTTCCTCGGTTTCAAATACAAGATGAGCAACCTGCAAGCCGCCGTCGGTTGCGCGCAGGTTGAGCGGATCGACGAGTTGATCGAGCGCAAGCGTGCGATCTTCGCCAACTACGCCGGCGCCCTGGCTGCATTGCCGGGCTTGTCCATGAACCCTGAACCGGAACACGCGCGCAACGGTTACTGGATGCCTACCGTGGTCTTTGACCGCGAGCTGGGGATCACGCGGGACATGTTGAGCGCCGCCTTCCAGGCCGCCGATATCGACGCGCGGGTGTTCTTCTGGCCGCTGTCGTCCTTGCCGATGTTCAGCGAACTGACGGCCGACTCACCCGTGGCGCATGCGCTGCCGGAACGCGCGATCAATCTGCCGAGTTACCACGACATGACCGATGACGATCAGCACCGGGTCATCGAGGTGCTGCGCGCGCTGGTACTCAAAAGGACCCGGCTATGAAGGTTTACCTGCTGGGGGCGGCCAATCCTGAAGCGGTACGGATGATCCTCACCCTGCAACGCACCCAGCCGGACGTGCAATTCGCCTTTCTCGATAACGATCCGGCGAAACAAGGCACGCTGTTTCATGGCGTGCCGGTGGTGGGTGGTACCGACAAGGTGGCAGAGCTGAAAGGCCCCGACACACGCTTTGTCAATTTGATCACTGGCAGCACGGCGCTGCGTTACCGGACCACCTGCGAGATCGTCGAGGCCGGTGGCAGCCTGGGTAACTTCATCCACCCGGGCATCGATCTGACGATGATCACGATGGGCGTCGGCACGTATCTGCAAGAGGGCGTGATCATGCAGGCGCAAGTCAGCCTGGGTGACAACACCAGTATCAGCGCCGGCAGCGTGGTCGGGCATGAAGGGCAGATCGGCCATTCGGTGTTCATGGCGCCGGGCGTCTGCATTGCCGGTTGTGTCGAGATCGGTGACGGCACCTTTATCGGCACCAACGCCACGATCCTGCCGCGA
This sequence comes from Pseudomonas sp. P4_C4, assembly GCF_056402055.1. Taxonomy (NCBI): domain Bacteria; kingdom Pseudomonadati; phylum Pseudomonadota; class Gammaproteobacteria; order Pseudomonadales; family Pseudomonadaceae; genus Pseudomonas; species Pseudomonas sp. P4_C4. The sequence continues at coordinate 66,285 of NZ_JBFUID010000007.1, forward strand.
TTGCGCATCGGTCGTTGGGTGACTATCGGTGCGGGCGCCGTGGTGACCAGAGACGTTCCAGACTATGCGGTTGTGGTGGGCAGCCCCGCCAGGACCATCAAGACCAATCCTGCTTCCTTTCAAGACGGTCGGGTTTTCAAGTAACCACCGCGACTAATTTCCGGAGAGTCTGTAATGAATCCTCATGAGCAGTTTCGTGAAGAAGTAAAAGAGAACATCGAAGGCCTGCAACAGGACAAAGCCTTGCAAACCACGTCGCTGGATTGGGTTGGCACGACCGCCAGACATAAGTACACCTACAACTTCAGCTGGATGGGCCGCCCGATCATTCAGTTCCCCCAGGACATGGTTGCCATGCAGGAAATCATCTGGGCGCTGCGGCCGGACATCATCGTCGAGACCGGTATCGCCCACGGCGGCTCGCTGGTGTTTTACGCCTCGATGCTGGAACTGATCGGCCACGGCGAAGTGTTGGGCGTCGACATCGATATCCGCCAGCACAACCGTGAGGCAATCGAAGCGCACCCGATGAGCAAGCGGATCCGGATGATCCAGGGTTCGAGTATCGATCCGGCGATTGTCGAACAGGTTCGCCAGCGCGTCGAAGGCAAGAAAGTGCTGGTGGTTCTGGACTCCAACCACACCCACGAGCATGTGCTTGAAGAACTGCGGGCCTATGCGCCGATGACCTCGGTAGGCAGCTACTGCGTGGTGATGGATACCGTGGTGGAAGACATGCCCGAAGACGCCTTCCCGGACCGCCCGTGGGGCAAGGGCGACAACCCGAAAACTGCGGTATGGGCCTATCTGGAAGAAAACCGCGATTTTGAAATCGACCAGGCCATTCACAGCAAGCTGCTGATCACCGTCGCGCCGGATGGCTATTTGCGTCGCGTGCGGTAATCGACAAGACATCGTTGGGTTTTTTCGGCGATACGCCGTTGTGGGGAAAGGTATGCAAGGCAAGAACAATTCTGAACACGGGTTGGCACTCAACGAACAGTTGACCGTGGTGCTGATGTCTCACGAGCGGCCGGCATTTTTGCGCCGGGCGGCACGTTTCTACAGCGGCTTGCCTTGCAGGATTCTGGTGCTGGACTCTTCGACCGAAGGCCAGCCAAGCCTGGCCGGGCAGTTTGAAAATGTGGATTACCAGCATGTCCCGCAGTTTGGCTACTGGGGCGTTCGCGCCAAGCTGGCTTTTGGCGTGGAGCAAGTGACCACGCCGTTCATGGTGTTCGCCGCCGACGATGACTTCCATGTGCATGACGCCCTGCGCGCAGCCGTGGCGTTCATGGAGGCCAATCCCGACTACGGGCTGTGCCACGGTTACAGCATGATGTACCTGTCGCAACCCAACAGCGTCAGCTACTTTCGGCGTGACAAAAAGGTCTGTGAAGACTATTCGTCCGAGCACGCCGAGGAGCGTGTGCTCGATTATATGCACCAGTACCTGCCGCCTTTTTATGCCGTACAGCGCACCGACCTGGTACGTGACTGGTATCAGGTCATGCCTCAGGATACGTCCTTCCAATGGCAGGAAATTGGTCACACGTATTACATGCTGGCGCGGGGCAAGGCGCGGATTCTGCCGATCCCGTATGTCGTGCGGGAGATGAACTACGGGTATTCGGACCACAACACCGAGATCTTCCACACGCTGGCTCATACCGATGCCAAGACGGTCGCCGAGCGTGAAGCCTTTGCCGCGTTCCTCTTCGGGCTGCCGACTCAAGTTCAAGGCGAGAACCCGGAGCAAGGCAAACAGTTCGCGCTGCAAAGTTTTGAAGCCCTGGCCGATAGCTTGCGCACCGGTCGCGCACTGACCACCGAGCTGATTATCGAGTCCGCCTGGACGAGCGTCGAGAAAGGCCCGGAGCGCCGTTTCGGCCCCAAGCAATACGTCGAAATGCCGTTCTACAATCAGCAGTTTTTCGATCAGTTGACCCAGTTCGAATTCCTGTTGCACGCCATGCCGGCCGGTCGCGTTCAGTTGGCAGGCCTGGAGGGTATCTGGACCCGCCAGCAGAGCCTGATGCTGGCGCGTAACAATGACACGCCGGAAAGTGTGGTCGACCGTTTGTGGCAGGCCCACGACAGTAATGTGTTCAACCGCACGGTGGTCAAGCGTCTGGTGGCTCAGCTGGAACTGCTGGGCGAAGAAGAAGAGGCGCAGCCCCTGAACGACTGGGCTGCACGTCTTGACGCGGTGTCGGTCGAGGGCAACGGTGCGACGTTCGACAAGATGCTCTCCGGTCGTTTGCTCAAGTGGCTTGCGCCCCGTCAGCCCGATGCACTTGAGGCTGAGTCGATCGCCCAACACCTGGCGGCCAACGACGGTGGTCCACAGTTCGGGATCTTCCTGCTGGACCTGGATAACGATATCGACAAGCTGCAAGTCTCTCTCGACAGCCTGCTCGAAGGTCACAGCAAGGCGTTCAGGATTGTGGTCTTCACCACCGGTGAAGCACCGGCGGCGACCACGGCGCAGAACACCCTGCACTTTGTCCGGGTCACGCAAAGCAACTACGTCGACAAACTGAACCAGAGTGCTCGTCAATCGACGTGCGACTGGCTGCTGCTGGCTGAAGCCGGCGACGAGTTCACTGCCGGTGGCCTGTTGCGTGCCAGCCTGGAATTGCTGGCCGCCGCAGACTGCCGCGCCGTCGCCACCGACGAAATCCTGCGCACCGCCGAAGGCGCACTGGTGGACGTGTTCCGCCCTGGCTTCAATCTTGACTTGCTGCAAAGCCTGCCGGCCTTGATGGCGCGTCACTGGCTGATCCGCCGGGAAGTGTTCATTGAAGTCGGCGGCTACCAGCCTGACTTCAGCAAGGCCCTGGAATTCGACCTGCTGCTGCGCATCATCGAGCAGGGTGGCCTCAACGGGCTGGCCCACCTGGACGAGCCGTTGCTGATCAGCCAGGCACCGGTGCTGGAAGAAAACGCCGATGAGCGCCTGGCGTTGCTGCGTCACCTGGGCAATCGTGGCTACAAGGCCAAGGTCACTTCGACGGTGCCTGGCACTTATCAGATCGACTACCGCCACACCGAGCGCCCGCTGGTGTCGATCATCCTGCCGGCCGGGGATGACCTGGCGGCCCTGCAACAGTGCCTGCAAGCGGTCTTGCTGCGTACCCGCTACATCCAGTACGAAGTGCTGATCGCGCTCAACCCCAATCAGTCGGCCGAGGTCAACGATTGGCTGGGTACTTACCAGCATCCGAAAGTCAACGTGCTGCGTGCCGACCAGACCCTCAGCGACGCGGCGTTGTACAACGCGGCCAGCCAGCAGGCGCAGGGCGAGTACCTGGTGCTGTTGGCCGCCGACAGTGAAGTGGTCAACCCGAACTGGCTTGAGTCGCTGCTCAATCACGCCCAGCGTCCGGAAGTCGGCGTGGTCGGTCCCAAGTTGATCGACCGCGACGGCAAGGTCACCCAGGCCGGGCTGATTCTCGGCATGAACGGTGGTGTGGGCTCAGCCTTTGTCGGGGAAAAACACGACGCCGAAGGTTACCTGCACCGGTTGGCCATGGAGCAGAACTACTCGGCGGTGTCGAAGGTGTGCCTGATGGTGCATAAAGCGTTGTTCGACGACCTGGACGGTCTGGACAGCGTGACCTTCGCCGACGGCTTGAGCGACGTCGATCTGTGCTTGCGGGCCGGTCAGGCCGGTTACCTCACCGTGTGGACGCCGCTGGTACAGGTCATTCATTCGGGTGCAGTGCCACAGGCGCCGCAGGCCCTCGATGCGCTGCGTCACAAGTGGGCGCCAGCCTTTGCCCAGGACCAGGCCTATAACGCCAACCTGGCCTTGAGCGGCAAGGGCTTTGCCCTGGGCGAAAGTGCTTCGGTGAACTGGGCGCAGATGCTCGGTTAGGCCCGGCGAAAAGGTATAAGGGATTCAAGGCATGTTCAACGGTAATTCGATTTTCATCGCAGGCCGGACCGGTTCGTTCGGGCGTCAGATCATCCGGGACGCGCTGGTGCGTGCCTGGTTGCCAGCATGATTCCTTACGCTCGGCAAAGCCTCGATCAGGCGGATATCGACGCCGTGGTCGGTGTATTGCAGTCTGACTGGCTGACCCAGGGGCCGACCATCGAGCGCTTCGAGCGAGCGATGGCCGAACGCTGCGAGGCCGGTTTTGCCGTGGCGGTGTGCAATGCCACGGCGGCCTTGCACATCGCTTGCCTGGCGGCGGGGCTCGGCCCGGGCGATCGGCTGTGGACGACACCGAATACCTTTCTCGCTTCGGCAAACTGTGGTCGCTACTGCGGTGCCGAGGTGGATTTTGTCGATATCGACCCGCTGACCTGGAACCTCGATGCCGCTGCGCTGGCCGTCAAGCTGGAGCAGGCCGAGCGTGAAGGCCGGCTGCCGAAAGTCCTGGTGGCGGTGGCGTTCTCCGGGCAGAGCTGCGACATGCGCAGGATCGCCGCCCTGGCCAAGCGCTATGGCTTTACCGTGATCGAAGACGCGGCCCATGCTGCTGGTGCGTCCTACGCCGGGCGCCCGGTGGGTTGTGGCGAGTTTGCCGCGATGACTGTGTTCAGCTTCCATCCGGTGAAGATCATCACCAGTGCCGAGGGCGGCATGGTCATGACCAACAGCCCGGAGCTCGCCGAGCGTTTGCAACGCTTGCGCAGCCACGGCATGACCCGGGATCCGCAGCAAATGACCGGACCCAGCCACGGCCCCTGGTACTACGAACAGGTGGAGCTCGGTTTCAACTACCGCATTACCGACCTGCAGGCGGCCCTTGGTTTGTCGCAGTTGAACAAACTGGATGAGTTTATCGAGCGTCGGCGTGAACTGGCGGCGCGTTATGCGCGCTTGCTGGCGTATTTGCCGCTGACCTTGCCCGCTGCACAACCCGAGGCCGAGTCGTCATGGCATCTGTATGTGGTGCGCCTGCAACTCGATCAGATCAATCTCACGCATCGTGAGGTGTTCGAGGGCTTGCGAGCTGCCGGGGTCGGGGTGAACCTGCACTACATTCCCGTGCATTTGCAGCCTTACTATCGTGATCTCGGGTTCGCCGAAGGTGATTTTCCGCAGGCCGAACGTTACTACGCCGAAGCCATCAGCCTGCCGTTGTACCCGTTGCTCAGTGATGAAGAACAGGACTATGTGGTCGAGCAGATGCGGCAGCTTTTCGAAATAATCCAGCCATTGCGGCGGGTGGGAAATGTGTGATGCGTGAACTGACCGAGCAGGAAGCTTTCTGGCAGGGCGAATTCGGCAACCAGTACGTTGATCGCAATCTCGGACAGCCGCTGGTGGCCGCTAACCTGGCGTTGTTTGCCAAGGCGCTGACACGGGTCGGGCGCATCGACAGCCTGGTGGAACTGGGCACCAATGCCGGCAACAACCTGCAGGCACTGCGGCAGCTGTTGCCACGCTGCGAGTTGTTCGGCGTGGAGATCAATGCCAGTGCCTGTGCCGCGGCCCGGGCGTTGGGTATTGCACAGATCTGGCACGGTTCGCTGTTCGATTTCCCCCGGGAACGTACCTTCGACCTGACCCTGAGCAAAGGCGTGCTGATTCACCTGGCGCCGGAGTTGCTGCCGGCCGCATACGCGCAACTGTATGAGCTGAGCCAGCGCTACATACTGATCGCCGAGTACTACAACCCGGCGCCGGTCGAGGTCCCGTATCGTGGCAACAGCGGCAAGTTGTTCAAGCGCGATTTTGCCGGTGAAATGCTTGATCGCTATGACGACCTGCAACTGCTCGATTACGGTTTTGGCTACCACCGCGATCGGCAATTCCCGGTGGATGACATCACCTGGTTTGTCCTGGAAAAACGCCGTTGAACAACGTCGCCATCATCCCGGCCCGTGGTGGCAGCAAACGCATACCGCGCAAGAATCTCAAGCCGTTCGCCGGTGTGCCGATGATTGCCCGCTCGATTCAGCTCGCCCTGGAGTCCGGGTTGTTTTCCCGGGTGGTGGTCAGCACCGACGACGAAGACATCGCCGGGCTGGCGCGGGACTGCGGCGCCCAGGTGCCCTTCATGCGCCCGGCGGCACTGGCCGATGACTTCACGGGTACCGCAGCGGTGATCGCCCATGCCCTGCAAGCACTGCGTGAGCAAGGGGAGACGTTTGATCGCGCCTGCTGCATCTACGCGACCGCGCCGTTGCTGCAATCGCGATTTCTTGCCCAGGGGCTGAACCTGCTGGAACAGCATCCCGACAAGTCGTTCGCCTTCTCGGTGTGCGACTTCGGTTTCCCGGTTCAGCGAGCCCTGACCCTTGATGATCACGGCGCATTGACGGCACTGTATCCGCAGTATCGTGATACCCGCTCCCAGGATTTGTCGATCGCCTATCAGGATGCCGGCCAGTTCTACTGGGGCCGCAGCGATGCGTGGCTGCGTGGCGAGGTGCTGTATTCACCGTACAGCCTGCCGGTTATCCTGCCGCGTCATCTGGTGCAGGACATCGACACACCGGAAGACTGGACGCGCGCGGAGTACCTGTATGCCGCGCTCAAAGCCGGAGGTGAGCTGAAATGAGAGTGCTGATTCGTTCCGACGCCTCGCCGACCATCGGCAGCGGCCACATCGCGCGCTGCCTGTGCCTGGCCCGCGTATTGCGCAGGCAGGGCAGTCACGTGGCTTTTGCCTGTCGCCTGTTACCGGGGCATCGAGTGGAGGCACTGCGGGCCGAAGGTTTCGAAACCTTCGCGCTGCCCGAGCGCTACACCGATGAAGACCCGCAGCAAGCCATCGAATCCATGCTGCCATGGCAGGCGGACATCGCCGCGCTCGAGCCGCTGCTGGAACACCAGCCGGCGTTCGACTGGATCATTGTCGACCACTACGGCCTCGATCATCACTGGCAGACGGCCGCCCGGCGCTTTTCGCCACGGATCGCCGTGGTGGATGACCTCGCCACGCGGACCTACAGCGCCGATTTGCTGCTGAACCAGAATCTTTCGGGTACGCCAGAAGCTTATGCGTCGTTGCTGGCGCCAGGCTGCCGGACATTGTTCGGCCCCCGGTTTGCCATGCTGCGCGACGAGTTCCGTTGCCCGGCCATCGAAATCAAGCCCCAGGCCCGGCATGTGCTGGTGAATTTCGGCGGTTTCGACGCAGCCATGCAGACCCATCATGCGATGCTGGCGCTGGCGGACTTTGCCGAGCTGGAAGTCGATTTTGTCGCCGGTGCGGGTAATCCGGCCTGGGCGCAGATGCAGGCGTTGGCGGCGAGTCGCCCGCATTGGCGCCTGCACAGTTTTGTCAGCGACTTTTATCGATTGATGACCGAAGCCGACCTGTTTGTCGGGGCGGGTGGCGGCACCAGTTGGGAGCGGGCGGCCATGGGGCTGCCGACGATTTGCATTGCCGTATCGAACAACCAGCAGGCCAACGGCGAGGTGATGGCGGCCGCGGGCGCCCATGTATTCATGGGGGCCCGCGAGCATGTCAGCGTCGAGCAGCTGCGCCTGGCCATTGGCTTTGTCGCGGGTAACCAGGGTTTGCGCCAGAGCCTGGCGCAACAATCTCGACTGTTGGTCGATGGTCGTGGCGCGCAGCGGGTAGCGGCGGCGCTGGCCGGCGCGGTGCTGAGGATGCGCCCGGCGACCCTGGGTGATGCGCAGCTGTTGTTCGAGGGGCGCAACACCGAGGCCGTGCGCCGCTCGTCGCTGGAGACCGGCGTGATCGAGTGGCCTGCGCATCAAAACTGGCTGACGGCGAGCCTGAGCAATCCCCGGCGGCTGTTGTTGATTGCCGAGGCCGATGACGGTCCGGTCGGTGTGCTGCGTTATGACCTGCGTGGCTTTACCGCCGAGGTGTCGATTTACCTGTTCGAAGGCCGGTTCGGCCTGGGCTGGGGCAGGGCGCTGCTGGACCGTGGAGAAACCTTTGTGAAGGCCCACTGGCCAGAACTTCAGTCACTCACGGCCCAGGTCTTGCCCGCTAACCAGCCGTCGCTGAAGGTCTTTCGCGAAGCCGGTTTTACCCAGAGTGCCTGCGCGTTCACGCGCGTATTGAAGGATCACACAGATGACTAGCTTCAAGATTGGCGAGCGCCTGATCGGTGCCGATGCGCCGCCTTTCATCATTGCCGAGATGAGCGGCAACCATAACCAGTCCCTGGACATGGCGCTGCAAATCGTCGAGGCCGCGGCCAAGGCCGGTGCCCATGCGTTGAAGCTGCAGACCTACACCGCCGACACCATGACCCTGGACCTGGCCGAAGGCGAGTTTTTCATCAAGGACCCCAACAGTCTGTGGGCCGGTACTTCGTTGTACGCGCTGTACGAGAAGGCCCACACGCCCTGGGAATGGCATGCGCCGATTTTCACTCGCGCCAAAGAACTGGGGCTGCTGGCGTTCTCCACGCCATTCGATGAGAGCGCCGTGGACTTTCTCGAAAGCCTCGACGTGCCGGCCTACAAGATCGCCAGTTTCGAAAACACCGACCTGCCGCTGATACGCCGGGTGGCCGCAACAGGCAAGCCGCTGATCATTTCCACCGGCATGGCCAGCATCGCCGAGCTCGATGAAACCGTGCGTGCCGCCCGCGAAGCCGGGTGCAAGGATCTGGTGCTGCTCAAATGCACCAGCACCTATCCGGCATCTCCCGCGAACAGCAATGTGCGCACGATCCCGCATTTGCGCGAATTGTTCGATTGCCAGGTGGGGCTGTCCGACCACTCCATGGGCGTCGGTGTGTCCGTGGCGGCGGTGGCACTGGGCGCAACGGTGGTGGAAAAGCATTTCACCCTCGAGCGTGCGGCCGGTGGCGTCGACGCCAGTTTCTCGCTGGAGCCCTCGGAGCTGGCCAGCCTGGTGATCGAAACCGAACGCGCCTGGCAAGCCATGGGGCACGTACATTACGGCGTCACCGAGGCGGAGCGCCAATCCCTGGTGTACCGTCGATCGTTGTATGTCACCCAGGACATGGCGGCTGGCGAGCCCTTCAATGCGACAAATCTGCGAGCCATCCGTCCGGGGCTCGGGCTGGCGCCCAAGCATGCGCAAAGCCTCCTGGAACGCCGTGCCCGTCAGGCTATCAAGCGTGGAACACCACTGGACTGGTCGTTGGTCGAATGACCCATTGCCGGGCTGATTCGGCAAAATAGCGTGACCTGCGAGTCATAACGGGCATCTTCACTGTATTGTATTGACCGGGAAGATGGCGCCTGACCCTTTATCGGGTTCAGTGATGGTCCTTTACGCTTCCCGGCCGTCGCCTTGGGGCGACAGAAATCCAGGTTTGTCGGCGCCCCTCGATTCCTGCGGGTGGTGGTATTGGGCTGTTTATTATTGGGAAGCCGTAATGATTGGCATAAAAAGCATTGCGAGCTACGTTCCTGTAGCCGGCGTGGACAATTACGCACAAGGTGCAAAATTCGAGAAGGATGAAGAATTCATCCTGGGCAAGATCGGTTCGGCTTTCCTGCCGCGCAAGGGCGTTGATCAGGAAACTTCCGATCTGTGCGTTGAAGCGGCCAATGCGCTGTTTGCCAGCAACCCTGATCTGAAACGTGAATCCATCGATGCGTTGATCGTCGTCACCCAGAACGGTGACGAAGAAGGCCTGCCGCATACCGCGGCCATAGTTCAGGACAAACTCGGCCTGCCGACCAGCGTCGCCGCGTTCGATATTTCCCTGGGCTGTTCCGGTTACGTCTACGGCATCTATGCGATCAAGGGCTTCATGGAGGCCGCTGGCCTGAAGAACGGCCTGCTGATCACTGCCGACCCGTATTCGAAGATCGTCGACCCGGAAGACCGTAACACCACCATGTTGTTCGGCGATGCGGCCACCGCGACCTGGATGGGCGAAAACCCGACCTGGGCACTGGGCAAGGCCAAGTTCGGCACCGATGGTTCCGGCGCTCCACATTTGAAAGTCACCGACGGCGTGTTCTTCATGAACGGTCGCCAGGTGTTCAACTTCGCACTGCTCAAGGTGCCGGCACATTTGCATGAGTTGCTCGGTGAGTCGCAATTGAGCGCGGATGACATCGACGCGTTCTGCATTCACCAGGGCAGTGCGGCGATTGTCGATGCGGTCGCGCGGCGCTTCGAAGAATGCCCGCAGAAGTTCATCAAGGACATGGTCGAGACCGGTAACACGGTGTCGTCGAGCATTCCATTGCTGCTGGAAAAGCATATTCTCGATTCCGAATGGAAGCGCGTTGCGCTCAGCGGTTTCGGTGTGGGGCTGTCATGGGGTTCGGCGATCATCTATCGCCCTTGAGTGAAAGTTTTTTAATAAAAAGGCCGGTACAAAAAAGCGCTCAAGGGTTAACCTTGAGCGCTTTTTTGCTTGTAGGGAATGCGAGGTAGCATGAGCGAATGCTTTGAAGATAATGCTCAGGTTATCCAGCGGCGCTGGCCGTCGCTGTATGCGCGATTGAATACGGAAGATCGCCTGACCGTCGATGTTGACCTGATCGAAGGACGAGACTCGACGTTGTGTGTGGGCGGCATCCAGCTCACCAGCCGCCATGATCGCCTGCGCGAGGCCCGTTTACAGGCTGCCAGTCTTGCGTTCGACAAGCCTCATCTGCACGTCTACGGCACCGGTTTTGGCGATTTGCCTTCGGTTTTGCTGGAGCGTGCCGGGCTTGAGAAACTCTATGTCCATATCCTCAACGGCGCGCTTTTCGCATTGGTGTTGCAGCTGATCGATCAGCGCCAGTGGCTGGGCGATCCGCGTGTGCAATTGCTGTATGCCGGCGATCTGTCGGACATCTGCACACCGTTCTTTGCATTGCCTGCCGAGATGCTGCTGGCGGATGACTTCAGTGCGAAGATTCGTGATCGCCTGGTCAGCGAAGTGCACTTGAGTTTCAACAATCGTGAGTTCGACCCGCAATCTCCCGTCATTCAGCAGCGCTTGCAGGACACCCTTGAAGTGCTGCTGGCCGATGATGATGTGGCACAGCTGTTTGGCACGTGTTCCGAGCGTGAAATCTATGTGATCGCCACAGGGCCCAGCCTTGAAGGGAATTTCGAGCGTTTGGCAGCGGTGCGCAATCAAACGCCGCGACCGCTGTTCATCAGCGTAGATACCGCTTACCGGCCCCTTCGCGAGCACGGAATCAAGCCTGACCTGGTCGTGAGCATCGATCAGCGCATCAGCGTGCTGCACTTGCCGGGCGAGGGCTCCGAAGGCATTCCGCTGGTGTACTTGCCTTTGAGCGATCCACACATGCTGAAGGCCTGGAAAGGCAAGCGTTATGGCGGTTATTCCGCCAGCCCGATCTACGCTGCGTTGCGTGAGCAACAGTCGCGTGCGCAGCTCTACGTCAGTGGCAGCGTGATCCATCCTGCGGTCGATCTGGCGGTGAAGATGGGCGCGCAGCGCATCACGCTTTTCGGTGCGGATTTTTCCTTTCCGATGAACCGCACCCATACCGGTTGGAACGACGGTGACCTGGGGCCGCCAGTGAACCAGGCCAGGCACTGGGTGCACGATGGTCATGGGCAAAAGGTCAAGACGCAATTGAATTTCCGCAGTTACCTGTGCGAGCTCGAGCGTTACATTGCCAGGCATCCCGAGGTGCTTTTTTTTAACAGCAGTCGGGCTGGGGCAATGATTGCCGGTACACGGTTCAATCAGGATTTCGTGCAATGAAGCCTCAAGTGAAAGGCATCGACGAGTACCGGCAGTGCGCTGGGCTTTTTCGCCTGGGACGTGATGTCGAAGCGGCATTGAACATGGTCGATCTGTTCGATGAGGCGCAGCGACTGTTTGCGCAGGCGCCCCAGGAGGTTCAGCAGGCGTGGGCTTTGATGCTCAGGCAAATGCTGGCCTGTCAGGAGCGCCAGGATTGGCTGGGGCTCGCCGACTTCATGGAATATGAGTTGATCGAGTTGCTCGAAAACCTGCCGGCTTGAGGGGTGGCGACAGCTTTGGCGCGGGCGTTTGTGGGCTGGACAGTTTTATGGCGTCATTTTTTCGCGGTTGAGGGGCGCTAAGCCCTTGTTTTCTCGGAGATGGCAGGGTGATGGCATTTTTTTTAAAAAAAGCCCTCAAGCAACCTGCCAACCCGACGATAACTATTACGAAGGTTCTCTAGGCCATACCCGGCGGTTGCCAGGGCCGGAAGCCGCAGTACCCAACCAACGAGGAATTCGTCATGGCTTTAACAGTAAACACCAACACCACGTCGTTGAACGTTCAGAAGAACCTGAACCGTGCTACCGACGCTCTGTCGACTTCGATGGCTCGCCTGTCTTCCGGCCTGAAAATCAACAGCGCCAAAGACGACGCCGCTGGCCTGCAGATCGCAACTCGCATGGCCGCACAGATTCGTGGTGGCAACCAGGCAGTGCAGAACGCCAACGACGGTATCTCCGTTGCCCAGACCGCTGAAGGCGCGCTGCAAGCTTCGACCGACATTCTGCAGCGTATGCGTGAACTGGCTGTTAAAGCACGTAACGGTACCAACAGCACTGCTGACCAGACCGCTACCAACTCCGAATTCGCTCAGATGTCTGACGAAATCACCCGTATCTCTGCCTCTACCAACCTGAACGGCAAAAACCTGCTGGACGGTTCGGCTGGCACCATGCAGCTGCAAGTTGGCGCCAACACTGGTTCGGCCAACCGCATCGACCTGGTACTGAGCTCCAAGTTCGACGCCGTATCCCTGTCCGTAGGCAGCGGTACTGTTGTTCTGACCGGTGCGACTTCCGCTACCCTGTCTGCCAACATCGACAACGCGATCACCGCGATCGACGCCGCTCTGGCATCGATCAACGCCACCCGCGCAAACCTGGGTGCTTCGCAGAACCGTCTGACCAGCACCATCTCCAACCTGCAGAACATCGTGGAAAACACCACCGCTGCACAAGGCCGTGTACAAGACACCGACTTCGCCGCAGAAACCGCGAACCTGACCAAGCAGCAAACCCTGCAACAGGCTTCTACCTCGGTTCTGGCTCAAGCCAACCAACTGCCTTCCGCTGTACTGAAGCTGCTTCAGTAATTTCGGAATAAGTTTGAGCGGGGGAGTGTGCTGGTCACGCTCTCTCGCTTTTTACGTTAAGAGGTGATGGACATGGAGATGAGCGTAAAGCTTGGCGTGTCTTATCCGGCTCCCCAGCCAGCGAGCACCGTTTCGGATAAAGCGCCGGAAAAGCCTGAAGCCGCCAGCGTGACTCCAGCGGCGGATAAGAAACCGGATGCGGATGACGTCCACCTGAAGCAGGCGGTGCAGCAGATCGAAAAGTTTGTACAGTCGATCAAGCGCAATCTGGAGTTCTCGATAGACGAGCAGTCCGGAAAGGTCGTCGTCAAAGTGATTGCAAGCGAAACGGGTGAAGTCGTGCGACAGATCCCCTCCGCAGAAGCCCTCAAGCTGGCAGAAAGCCTGAGCAATGCGAGTCACGTATTGTTCGACGCCAAAGTCTGATAGCTGGCATGAATAGTGTTTGTACGTTCTTGGGCGCAGGTATTGGTCAAAAGAGTGGCAGCAACCTGAAGGGAGACGAAAAATGGCAAGTCCAATTTTACCGGGTGCGGGCTTAGGCTCTGGCCTGGATATCGGTGCGATCGTCACTGCGCTGGTCAACGCCGACAAATCGGCGAAACAGACGCAGATCGATACTCAGACCAAAACCAACACGCTGAAGATTTCCGGTGTCGGTTCCCTGAAAAGCGCACTGACGGCCTTTCAGACGGCGCTGACCAATCTCGGTAGCAAGACCAATCCTGTGTTTGCGGGCTATACCGCCACTTCGGGTACCCCGTCGATTCTGGGTGCGACTTCCGACAACACCGCCGTTGCCGGTACCTACAGCGTTGTTGTGAATAACCTGGCCACCAGCTCGAAAGTCGCCAGTGCTTCTTTCGCCGGCGGTGCGGCCAGTGCCATTCCGAGTGGTACTTTGAAAATCAGTCAGAATGGCACTGATTACGATGTCACGATTCCAGCCAGTGCGACCCTGCAGAGCACCCGGGATGCCATCAACTCCGCGCAGGCGAGTAATGGTATTTCTGCCAACATCGTGACCGACAGCAGTGGTGCGTCGCGACTGGTGATCAGCTCCAGCAAGACCGGCGCGGGTTCCGACCTTACGGTCAGCGGTATCGTCGGTCTTGAAATCGACGGTACCCAAGCGATGGGCGCCAACCCTTCGGCTTCAAGTTCAGGGGCTGTCAACGGGGTTGCGGTGGATGCATCGCTGACCATCGATGGTCTGGCAGTGACCAGCAAGAGCAATACGGTAACCGGCGCAGTCAGCGGCCTGACCCTGAACCTGGCGTCGGTGAGTCCAGGTACGCCGCCGGCTGCGGCGACCGTCACCGTCGCGACCAATACCGCCGGTTTGCAAACCTCGATCCAGTCGTTCGTTGATTCCTACAACACCCTGATGAACACCATCAATTCCCTGTCCAAGGCGACCGCGGATGCCGATGGCAACCTGACGGTTCAGTCGGCGTTTACCGGCGACTCGATGTCGCGCACACTGATCTCCGATATCCGCGGCGTGCTGACCGCTCCCGGGGCGGGCGGTCCATTGGCGGTGCTGTCGCAGATCGGCGTGTTGACGAACGAGAAAACCGGCAACCTGGCGTTCAACACCACGGCGTTCAACGAGAAGATGGCCATCAACGGTATGAGCGGCCAGATGCAGCAGTTGTTCAACGGTAGCAATGCTACCAACGGCCTGCTGGCGCGCATGGGTACCGCAATCAAGCCTTATGTGCAGACGGGTGGGTTGCTGGACCAGCGCAATACCAACCTGCAGAGCGTGAGCAAGAGCCTTTCAACTCAGCAGACTGCGTTGGACTTTCGTGTCGCCAACATGACCAAGACGTTGACCGCCAAATACAATGCAATGGACCTGTTGGTCGGGCAAATGAAGGCGACGGCGACGAACATCACCTCGTTCTTCACTTCCTTGAACGCCCAGAAGTCCAACACCTAGTCATGAGCTGACGAAAAAACCCGGCTACGCATTTTCGCGTGTGCCGGGTTTTTGTCTTTTGATCTAAAGTTTTCTGTCTTGCAGACGATACTCTGGCTATACGAGTCATTGTGGTAATGAGGTAGAACATGAATCCAATGTTAGCCCTTCGGCAGTATCAGAAAGTGGGGGCGCACGCCCAGACGTCCGAAGCAAGTCCGCATCGTTTGGTGCAGATGCTCATGGAAGGTGGCCTGGACCGGATCGCTCAGGCCAAAGGTGCCCTGGAGCGCAAGGACATTCCCGGCAAGTGTGTGTCGATCAGCAAGGCGATCGGCATCATCGGTGGCTTGCGTGAAGGCCTGGATCTTGAAAATTGCGCCGAAGCCGTGGGCGAACTCGACAGCCTTTACATCTACATGATGAAGCGTCTGGCCGAGGCGAACATCAGCAGCGACCCGAGGATTCTCGATGAGGTCGCGGGCTTGCTGCGCACGGTGAAAGAAGGCTGGGACGGCATTGCTGCGCCAGCTCCGCAGTTCTAGGGAGATCGCCATGAGTCTTGTATTGCAGCGAATAGAACAAACTCGCGAAGCGCTGGTCGGTGCTTTGGCCGAGCGCGACTGGGAGGCCATCGGTCAATTGGACCTGGATTGCCGTTCCTGCATGGAAGACGTCTTGAGCGAGGCTTCGTTGGACGAAGAAGTTCTGCGTAGCAATCTTGAGGAGTTGCTGTATGTCTACAAGCAGCTACTTGAGGTAGCGATGGGGGAGAGGCAGGCGATAGTCGATGAAATGTCTCAGATCCAGCAAGCGCGGAACGCGGCAAAGGTTTACCATCTGTTTGGTTAATTAACCCCAAGTTAATCCAGATATGTGCGCCATAAATTTGACTGTGCGCGGTTTTTTGACTTAACTAGTGGCTGGTTCCAGATTTCAGTCGTCTTCAGGCATAACATGCCTGCAAGCGTCTAGCTTGCCCCAGCATTTTGGGCATTGAGTTGACTAGGGAAGTTGCTATTGCATGTGGCGTGAAACCAAAATTCTGCTGATTGATGACGATAGCGTCCGCCGCCGCGACCTGGCGGTGATTTTGAATTTTCTCGGTGAAGAAAATTTACCCTGCGGTAGCCATGACTGGCAGCAGGCTGTCGGCTCTTTGTCGTCAAGTCGTGAAGTAATCTGTGTCCTCATCGGGACAGTCAATGCTCCTGGTTCACTTCTGGGCTTGTTAAAGACACTCTCGACATGGGATGAGTTCCTTCCGGTTTTGTTAATGGGCGATAATTCTTCCATTGACCTGCCGGAAGACCAGCGTCGGCGAGTGCTTTCGACTCTCGAAATGCCGCCCAGCTACAGCAAATTGCTCGATTCGCTGCACCGTGCCCAGGTCTATCGCGAGATGTACGACCAGGCCCGCGAGCGCGGTCGTCATCGCGAGCCTAATCTTTTCCGCAGTCTTGTCGGCACCAGCCGGGCGATCCAACACGTCCGCCAGATGATGCAGCAAGTCGCCGATACCGATGCCAGCGTGCTGATCCTCGGTGAGTCCGGCACCGGCAAGGAAGTGGTTGCGCGCAACCTGCATTACCATTCCAGGCGCCGCGAAGCGCCGTTCGTGCCGGTCAACTGCGGGGCGATCCCGGCCGAGTTGCTGGAAAGCGAACTGTTCGGTCATGAGAAGGGCGCCTTTACCGGGGCGATCACCAGTCGCGCCGGTCGATTCGAACTGGCCAACGGCGGCACCCTGTTCCTCGATGAAATCGGCGACATGCCGCTGCCGATGCAGGTCAAGCTGCTGCGCGTGTTGCAGGAGCGCACCTTCGAGCGCGTGGGCAGCAACAAGACCCAGAGCGTCGACGTGCGCATCATTGCGGCGACCCACAAGAATCTCGAAAGCATGATCGAGATCGGCACCTTCCGCGAAGACCTGTACTACCGCTTGAATGTGTTCCCGATCGAGATGGCGCCGCTGCGTGAGCGCGTCGAAGACATTCCGCTGCTGATGAACGAGTTGATCTCGCGCATGGAGCACGAGAAGCGCGGTTCGATCCGGTTCAACTCGGCGGCGATCATGTCGCTGTGCCGGCATGGCTGGCCGGGCAACGTCCGCGAACTGGCCAACCTGGTGGAGCGCATGGCAATCATGCATCCATACGGCGTGATCGGCGTGGTCGAGTTGCCGAAGAAATTCCGCTACGTCGACGATGAAGACGAGCAAATGGTCGACAGCCTGCGCAGCGATCTGGAAGAGCGCGTGGCCATCAACGGTCATACGCCGGACTTCACGGCCAACGCCATGTTGCCGCCGGAGGGTCTGGACCTGAAGGACTACCTCGGTGGTCTGGAGCAAGGCTTGATTCAGCAGGCGCTGGATGACGCCAATGGCATTGTGGCGCGCGCGGCCGAGCGGTTGCGTATCCGTCGTACCACGCTGGTGGAAAAGATGCGCAAGTACGGCATGAGCCGTCGTGATGGAGACGAACAGGCGGATGATTGACGCCTGTTTTTCAAGTCATTCATTTATAAGAAGTTTTTTTTAGGCACGGGTATTGCTACGTCTCTCGCAACGTTCCGTTTCACTGACGGTCAGCCAAGCGAGAGAGCACAATGCCCCAAGCCGCCCAGATGTCTCCTGTCCCTGATGTTTCGCGGCAGCCGTCGTCCGTAGAGCAGGCGAGTCGGCTGGGCCTTGAGCAGGCATTCGCACTGTTCAATCAGATGTCCACTCAGTTGACTGATTCCTACAGCATGCTTGAAGCCCGGGTCACCGAGCTCAAGGGTGAACTGGCGGTGGTCAGTGCCCAGCGCATGCAGGAGCTGGCGGAAAAGGAACGCCTGGCCAACCGTCTGCAAAACCTCCTTGATCTGTTACCCGGCGGTGTCATCGTCATTGACGCCCAGGGCATCGTGCGCGAAGCCAATCCGGCGGCGAGCGAGCTGCTGGGCCTGCCGCTGGAAGGTGAATTGTGGCGCTACGTCATTGCCCGCTGTTTTGCGCCGCGCGAAGACGATGGTCATGAAGTCTCCCTCAAGGATGGTCGGCGTCTGTCGATCGCCACGCGCTCGCTGGACGCCGAGCCGGGCCAGTTGGTGCTGCTCAATGACCTGACCGAAACCCGCCATCTGCAGGATCAACTGGCCCGTCATGAGCGTCTGTCGTCATTGGGGCGCATGGTCGCTTCATTGGCTCATCAGATACGCACACCGTTGTCCGCCGCGCTGCTGTATGCCAGTCACTTGACCGAGCAAGAGCTGCCGGTCGCTACCCGGCAGCGCTTTGCCGGGCGTCTCAAGGAGCGCCTGCACGAACTGGAACACCAAGTGCGCGACATGTTGGTCTTCGCCCGTGGCGAGTTGCCGCTGACCGACCGCGTGACCCCCGGTCAACTGATGCAATCGTTGCAAGCGGCGGCGCTGACCCACGTGCAGGATCTGCCGATCCGCTGGCAGTGCGACAGTCACTCGGGGGAGTTGCTGTGCAATCGCGACACCCTGGTCGGTGCGATCCTCAATCTGATCGAGAACGCCATCCAGGCCAGTGCCGGTCAATTGCGCCTCAAGATTCACCTCTACACCCGCGGCAACAACCTGCGCCTGTGCGTCAGTGACAGTGGCAGCGGTATCGATGCGGCCGTTCTGGCGCGATTGGGCGAACCCTTTTTTACCACCAAGAGCACCGGTACAGGTCTTGGCCTGACCGTGGTCAAGGCCGTGGCGCGTGCTCATCGGGGCGAATTGCAGCTGCGCTCGCGGCTCGGTCGCGGCACCTGCGCGCAGGTCATCCTGCCGTTGTTCAGCAGCGCTCAAGGCGCGGAGTGACGCCGATGGGTATCAAGGTTCTGCTGGTCGAGGACGACCGCGCTTTGCGCGAGGCACTGGCTGATACGCTGCTGCTCGCGGGGCATGATTACAAGGCGGTGGGGTCGGCAGAGGAGGCGTTGCTTGCCGTCGGCGGCGAGGCCTTCAGCCTGGTGATCAGTGACGTCAATATGCCGGGCATGGACGGCCACCAGTTGCTTGGCATGCTGCGAGCGCGGCAGCCGCAGTTGCCGGTGTTGCTGATGACGGCTCACGGTGCGGTCGAGCGCGCGGTCGATGCGATGCGCCAGGGGGCGGCGGACTATCTGGTCAAGCCATTCGAGCCCAAGGCGTTGCTCGATCTGGTGGGGCGTCATGCCCTGGGCAGTCTCGGCCTGACCGAGGGCGAAGGGCCGGTAGCGTTCGAGCCGGCGAGCGCGCAGTTACTCGAGTTGGCGGCGCGGGTCGCGCGCAGCGATTCCACGGTGTTGATCTCGGGCGAGTCGGGCACGGGCAAGGAAGTGCTGGCGCGTTATATTCATCAGCATTCTCATCGAGCCAATCAGCCGTTCATCGCGATCAACTGCGCAGCGATTCCGGACAACATGCTCGAAGCGACGTTGTTCGGTCACGAGAAGGGTTCCTTCACCGGCGCCATTGCCGCGCAAGCCGGCAAGTTCGAGCAGGCCGACGGCGGCACCATTTTGCTCGATGAAATTTCCGAAATGCCCCTGGGGCTCCAGGCCAAATTACTGCGTGTGCTGCAAGAGCGCGAGGTCGAAAGGGTTGGCGCGCGCAAACCGATCACGCTGGATATTCGCGTGGTCGCCACCACCAATCGCGACCTGGCGGGTGAAGTGGCGGCGGGGCGTTTCCGCGAGGACCTCTATTATCGCCTGTCGGTGTTTCCCCTGGCCTGGCGCCCGTTGCGCGAGCGTACCGCCGACATCCTGCCGCTGGCCGGGCGTCTGCTGGCCAGGCACGTCAATAAAATGAAGCATTCGCCTGCCAGGTTGTCGCCCGAAGCTCAGGCGTGCCTGATCGGTTATCCATGGCCGGGTAACGTTCGTGAGCTGGACAACGCGATTCAGCGTGCGCTGATTCTGCAGCAGGGTGGCTTGATCCAGCCGCAGGATTTCTGCCTCGCCGGGCCGGTGGCTTGCGCGCCACTGCGTGCGTTGGCGCAGGCGCCGGTACGCCCCGTGGAAGTCGAGTCCGAGTCGGTCGGTGCGCTGGGCGATGACCTGCGTCGCCGTGAATTCCAGATGATCATCGATACCTTGCGCGCCGAGCGCGGTCGTCGCAAAGAGGCGGCCGAGCGCCTGGGTATCAGCCCGCGAACCCTGCGCTACAAGCTGGCGCAGATGCGCGATGCCGGCATGGATGTGGAAGCCTTTTTGTTCGCCACCTGATCCTGATTGTGTCCCTGTAGGAGCGAGCCCTGCTCGCGATGGACGTGAACGATAACGCTGGGAACCTGACACCCCGCGGTGTTCTCGGGTTCATCGCGAGCAGGCTCGCTCCTACAGGGGGCGGCGGCGATGAGAAGGGCTTTTGTGAAACAAGGCCATGGAGCTGGCACCCTTGTTGCTAACACCTCATTACCCGCCGAGTGAGTGTCAAAAAATTGCGGGTCGTCAAAGAGAGAGACCATGAGCCAAGGTATTGAATTCAATCGGTTGATGCTCGACATGCGCGCCATGCAAATGGATGCCATGTCTGCGCCGAAATCGACGGCCGTCCCTGAAGTGGCGGGCAGCAGCTTTTCCGACATGCTCGGCCAGGCCGTCAATAAAGTGAACGACACGCAACAGGCTTCCACTCAGTTGGCCAGCGCCTTCGAAATCGGCAAAAGCGGCGTCGACCTCACAGACGTGATGATTTCCTCGCAGAAGGCCAGTGTGTCATTCCAGGCATTGACCCAGGTGCGCAACAAGCTGGTTCAGGCTTACCAAGACATCATGCAGATGCCTGTTTAAAGGACGAGATTGAGTCATGGCAGAAGCAGTCGCCGATAACGTTCCGGCCAAGGCCACTCCAATAGACGGCAAGCCGCCGCTGTTCGGGTTGTCCTTCCTGGAAAACCTCTCCGAAATGACCATGTTGCGTCAGGTGGGCCTGTTGGTCGGCCTGGCGGCGAGCGTGGCGATTGGTTTTGCCGTGGTGTTGTGGTCCCAGCAGCCTGACTACCGGCCTCTGTACGGCAGCCTTGCCGGCATGGACGCCAAGCAGGTCATGGAAACCCTGGCCTCCGCCGATATCCCGTACACCGTCGAACCCAATTCCGGTGCCTTGCTGGTCAAGGCCGATGACCTGTCCCGCGCGCGGCTCAAGCTTGCGGCCGCTGGTGTCACTCCCAGCGATGGCAATATCGGTTTTGAAATCCTCGACAAGGAGCAGGGACTGGGTACCAGCCAGTTCATGGAAGCGACCCGCTATCGTCGCGGCCTCGAAGGCGAACTGGCCCGGACCATTTCCAGCCTGAACAACGTCAAGGGTGCCCGCGTGCACCTGGCGATCCCGAAAAGTTCGGTGTTCGTGCGCGACGAGCGCAAGCCGAGCGCTTCGGTTCTGGTTGAGCTCTATTCCGGTCGCTCCCTCGAACCCGGCCAGGTCGTGGCCATCATCAACCTGGTGGCGACCAGCGTTCCCGAACTCAGCAAGTCGCAGATCACCGTCGTCGACCAGAAGGGCACCCTGCTCTCGGATCAGGCGGAAAACTCCGAACTGACCATGGCCGGCAAGCAATTCGACTACAGCCGTCGCATGGAAAGCATGCTCACCCAGCGCGTGCACAATATCCTGCAGCCGGTGCTGGGCAACGACCGTTACAAGGCCGAAGTCTCGGCCGACGTGGATTTCAGTGCGGTCGAGTCGACTTCCGAGCAATTCAACCCGGATCAACCGGCGTTGCGCAGCGAGCAGTCGGTCAACGAGCAGCGTACCGCCAGCAACGGCCCGCAAGGTGTGCCGGGTGCCTTGAGCAACCAGCCGCCGTCGCCGGCCTCCGCTCCGCAAACGACCGGTGGTGCCACCGCGTCGGCCGGCATGGTGCAGCCAGGCCAGCCGCTGATCGACGCCAACGGCCAGCAAATCATGGACCCGGCCACCGGTCAGCCAATGCTCGCACCGTACCCGGCGGACAAGCGTTCACAATCGACCAGGAACTTCGAACTCGACCGTTCCATCAGCCACACCAAGCAGCAGCAGGGCCGATTGAATCGCCTGTCGGTGTCGGTGGTGGTCGATGATCAGGTCAAGATCAATCCGGCCAACGGCGAAACCACCCGTGCGCCCTGGAGCGCCGATGAATTGGCGCGCTTCACTCGCCTGGTGCAGGACGCGGTCGGCTTCGATGCCAGCCGTGGTGACAGCGTCAGCGTGATCAACATGCCGTTCTCCGCCGAGCGCGGTGAAGTGATTGCCGATATTGCGTTCTATTCCCAGCCGTGGTTCTGGGACATCGTCAAGCAAGTGCTGGGTGTGCTGTTCATTCTGGTGCTGGTGTTCGGTGTGCTGCGTCCGGTGCTCAACAACATCACCGGGGGCGGCAAGGGCAAGCAGCTGGCCGGTATCGGCAGCGACGTCGAGTTGGGCGGCATGGGCGGTCTGGATGGCGAGTTGGCCAACGACCGTGTCAGCCTCGGCGGTCCGCAAAGCATCCTGCTGCCGAGCCCGAGCGAAGGCTATGACGCTCAGTTGAACGCAATCAAGAGTCTGGTGGCAGAAGATCCGGGTCGTGTGGCCCAGGTCGTGAAAGAGTGGATTAACGCAGATGAGTGATAACCGAGCCGTTGCCGCCAAACTGTCCAAGGTCGACAAGGCCGCAATCCTGTTGTTGTCCCTGGGCTCCACCGACGCTGCCCAGGTGCTGCGCCACATGGGCCCCAAAGAGGTTCAGCGCGTGGGCGTGGCCATGGCCCAGATGGGTAATGTGCACCGCGAGCAGGTCGAGCAGGTGATGAGCGAGTTCGTTGATATCGTCGGCGACCAGACCAGCCTGGGCGTCGGCTCCGACGACTATGTGCGCAAGATGCTCACCCAGGCCCTGGGCGAAGACAAGGCCAACGGCCTGATCGATCGCATCCTGCTCGGTGGCAACACCAGCGGCCTCGACAGCCTGAAATGGATGGAGCCGCGCGCCGTCGCCGACGTGATCCGTTACGAGCACCCGCAGATCCAGGCGATCGTGGTGGCGTACCTCGATCCGGACCAGGCCGGTGAGGTGCTCGGCAACTTCGACCACAAGGTGCGGCTCGATATCATCCTGCGGGTGTCCTCGCTGAACACCGTGCAGCCAGCGGCCCTGAAAGAGCTCAATCAGATTCTCGAGAAGCAGTTCTCCGGCAACTCGAACGCCTCGCGCACCACCCTGGGTGGCATCAAGCGTGCGGCGGACATCATGAACTTCCTCGACAGCTCCATCGAAGGTCAGCTCATGGACTCGATCCGCGAAGTCGACGAAGACCTGTCCGGTCAGATCGAAGACCTCATGTTCGTCTTCAACAACCTGGCCGATGTCGACGACCGCGGGATCCAGGCGCTGCTGCGCGAGGTGTCCTCCGATGTGCTGGTGCTGGCCCTCAAGGGTTCGGACGAAGGCGTCAAGGAGAAGATCTTCAAGAACATGTCCAAGCGTGCCGCCGAACTGTTGCGCGACGACCTGGAAGCCAAGGGCCCGGTGCGCGTCAGCGACGTGGAAACCGCGCAGAAGGAAATCCTCACCATCGCCCGCCGTATGGCCGAAGCCGGAGAAATCGTTCTCGGCGGCAAGGGCGGCGAGGAAATGATCTAACACCATGGTCAAGAATGATGATGCACCCACTGACCTGATCCGGGCCAGGGATGTCGGTGGCTTCGAGTCCTGGGCGCTGCCCAGTTTCGACCCGCCGGAGCCGGAGCCTGAACCAACGCCTGAACCCGAGCCGCCGGAAATGGAGGAAGTGCCGCTGGAGGAAGTCCAGCCGCTGACCCTCGAAGAGCTCGAAAGCATTCGCCAGGAAGCCTACAACGAAGGCTTTGCGGTGGGTGAGAAGGAAGGTTTCCACAGCACCACGCTCAAGGTCCGCCAGGAAGCCGAGGTGGTCCTGGCCGCCAAGATTGCAGCGCTGGAGCAATTGATGAGCCATCTGTTCGAGCCCATCGCCGAGCAGGACACCCAGATCGAAAAAACCCTGGTCGACCTCGTGCAGCACATCACCAAACAGGTGATCCAGCGCGAACTGGCCATCGACTCCACGCAAATCGAACACGTCATGCGCGAGGCTCTAAAGCTCTTGCCGTTGGGCGTGGGCAATGTGCGGCTGTACATCAACCCGCAGGATTTCGAACAGGTCAAAGCCCTGCGCGAACGCCATGAAGAAACCTGGCGCATCGTCGAGGACGAGTCGTTGTTGCCCGGCGGTTGCCGGGTCGAGACAGAACACAGCCGCATCGACGCCACAGTTGAAACCCGTGTCGCGCAGGTGATGGACAAGCTGTTCGACCAGTTGCACGAACAGTCCTTGCACCCGGCCGCGCCGGACTTGAGCCTGGAACTGCCGGTCGACAGCAAGCCTGCTGCCGCGCCAGTAGCGGATGCGCCTGATGCGCCTTGAACGCACCAGCTTCGCCRGGCGCCTGGGCAGTTACGCCGAGGCGACTACGCTTGCTGGCGCGCCGATCCTTGAGGGCCGCTTGTTGCGCATGGTCGGCCTGACCCTCGAAGCCGAAGGCCTGCGCGCCGCCATGGGCAGCCGCTGCATGGTCATCAACGACGACAGCTATCACCCGGTGCAGGTCGAAGCCGAAGTGATGGGCTTCTCCGGCAGCAAGGTCTTTCTGATGCCGGTCGGCAGCGTCGCTGGTATCGCACCCGGCGCCCGCGTTGTTCCCTTGTCCGATACCGGGCGTTTGCCGATGGGCATGAGCATGCTCGGGCGGGTGCTGGATGGCGCCGGCCGTGCACTGGACGGCAAGGGCGGGATGAAGGCCGAAGACTGGGTGCCGATGGATGGCCCGACCATCAATCCGCTCAAGCGCGAGCCGATCAGCGAACCGCTGGACGTGGGCATCCGTTGCATCAACGGCATGTTGACGGTCGGGCGCGGCCAGCGGCTGGGCCTGTTTGCCGGTACCGGTGTCGGTAAATCGGTGTTGCTGGGGATGATGACGCGCTTCACCGAGGCCGACATCATCGTCGTCGGGCTGATCGGTGAGCGGGGCCGTGAAGTTAAAGAGTTCATCGAGCACATCCTCGGTGAAGAGGGGCTCAAGCGTTCAGTGGTGGTGGCGTCCCCGGCGGACGATGCGCCGCTGATGCGTCTGCGCGCGGCGATGTATTGCACGCGCATCGCCGAGTATTTCCGCGACAAGGGCAAGAATGTCCTGTTGCTGATGGATTCCCTGACCCGTTTCGCCCAGGCCCAACGGGAAATCGCCCTGGCCATCGGCGAGCCGCCGGCGACCAAGGGCTATCCGCCGTCGGTATTCGCCAAGCTGCCGAAACTGGTGGAGCGGGCCGGTAATGCGGAGAAGGGCGGTGGTTCGATCACCGCGTTCTACACCGTGCTGTCCGAAGGCGATGACCAACAGGACCCGATTGCCGACTCGGCACGGGGCGTGCTCGACGGGCACATCGTGCTGTCCCGGCGCCTGGCCGAAGAGGGGCATTACCCGGCCATCGATATTGAAGCGTCCATCAGTCGGGTGATGCCGGCGGTGGTCTCGCCGGAACACATGGCACGTGCGCAATATTTCAAGCAATTGTGGTCGCGGTATCAGCAGAGTCGCGACCTGATCAGCGTCGGCGCCTATGTCGCCGGCGGAGATCGCGAGACCGATCTGGCGATTTCCCTGCAGCCGCAATTGGTCAAATACCTGCGTCAGGGTCTCAACGACAGCATCAGCCTGGGTGAAAGCGAAGCGTATCTCGCCTCGATCTTCGCGCCCGCGGCGGGCGGTTAAGCGATCATGGCCCTGAGTCGGGCAGGAAGGCTGGCGCCGGTGGTGGAAATGGCCGAAAAGGCCGAGAAAACCGCGGTCCAGCGCCTGGGGCACTTTCAGGGGCAAGTGCGTTTGGCACAAAGCAAACTCGCCGACCTTGAAGCCTTCCGTCTCGACTATCAGGAACAATGGATCGTACGCGGCAGCGGTGGCGTCTCGGGCCAATGGTTGCTGGGTTATCAGGGCTTTCTCGCGCAACTGGGCACGGCCATCGACCAGCAGCGGCAAAGCCTGGCCTGGCATCAGAACAACCTGAACAAGGCGCGGGAAACCTGGCAGCAGGCGTTTGCCCGGGTCGAAGGCTTGCGCAAGCTGGTTCAACGCTATGCCGATGAGGCGCGGGCGCTTGAGGACCGGCGCGAACAGAAACTGCTGGATGAGTTGTCCCAGCGCTTGCCGCGTCAGGATCCGTATTAGAAGATCGCAGCCTGCGGCAGCTCCTATAGGGGATTGCATTCTCATGTAGGAGCTGCCGCAGGCTGCGATCTTTTGATCTTGCTCCTATTCCCACCAAGTGCTAAACCTTCTACACGTACGTTCTCCAAAGACAAGGAAGCCATTGAATGTCAGTCGTTACCGAAGTGTCCCCTGATGGGCAAAAGTTGACGATATCGGTCAAAGGACGATTCGATTTCGCCAAGCATCAGGAATTTCGTAAGTCCTACGAAGATAAAGAGATATCGGCGGTTGTGGTCGACCTGAAAGACGCCACTTACCTCGACAGCTCGGCCTTGGGCATGCTGCTTTTGCTGCGCGATCACGCCGGTGGCGACGACTCCGACATTCGCGTCGTCAACAGCAGCACCGACGTGCGCAAAATCCTCGCCATCTCCAACTTCGACAAGCTGTTCGACATCAGTTGATTGCCATGCAGCCACTGGAGCCGCTGACCATCCTGATTGCCGAGGACAGTGCCGCCGATCGCCTGCTGTTGTCGAGCATCCTGCGCCGCCAGGGGCACGACGTGCTGACGGCGGCCAACGGCGCCGAAGCGGTCGACACGTTTCGCCAGCAGCAACCACACCTGGTGTTGATGGACGCGATGATGCCGGTCATGGACGGCWTCGAGGCGGCCCGGCAAATCAAGGCCCTGGCCGGGGAAACCCTGGTGCCGATCATCTTCCTCACCTCGTTGTCCGAAAGCGAAGCCCTGGCCCGTTGCCTGGAAGTCGGCGGTGACGACTTTCTGGCGAAACCCTACAACCAGGTGATTCTCGCCGCCAAGATCAAGGCGATGGATCGCTTGCGGCGCTTGCAGGAGACCGTGCTGCAACAGCGTGATCAGATCGCCCGGCACCACGACTACCTGCTCAACGAACAGCGCGTGGCCAAGGCCGTTTTCGACAAGGTGGCGCACTCCGGCTGCCTGAATGCCGCTGCGAATATCCGTTATCTGCAATCGCCCTATGCGCTGTTCAACGGCGACCTGTTACTGGCCGCGTTCACCCCGGCCGGAGACATGCACGTGTTGCTGGGCGACTTCACCGGCCACGGTCTGCCGGCGGCGGTGGGTGCCATGCCCCTGGCCGAAGTCTTCTACGGGATGACCACCAAGGGCTATGGCCTGGCGGAAACCCTGCGCGAGATGAATGCCAAGCTCAAGCGCATCCTGCCGGTGGACATGTTCTGCTGTGCCACGTTGCTGTGCCTGAGTTTTCAGCGTCGTTCGGTGGAAGTCTGGAACGGCGGAATGCCCGACGGTTATCTGCATTGCATTGCCAGTGGCGAGCGAACGCCTCTGCCGGCGCGGCATCTGCCTTTGGGTGTGCTGAGCCCGGAATCCTTCGATGAGCGTACCGAGGTGTTTCCCATGGCGCTCGGGGATCGGGTGTTTCTCCTGTCCGATGGGGTGATCGATACCTGCGACGCCAATGACCAGTTGTTTGGCGTGCAGCGATTGCAGCAGGTGTTTGCCGCCAATCGGCAGCCAGATGCGCTGTTCGAAGAGATCGAGCGGGCGCTGCGACAGTTTGGCGCAGAAGCGCGCGACGATGTCAGCATGGTCGAAGTCAGCCTGTTGGAGTCGGCGCAGATCACTGCGCCGGCGTTGGTCTACTCCGACAGCGGCCAGTCGTGCCCGCTGGACTGGTCGGTGAGCTTCGAGTTTCGCGCCGCCACGCTCAAGCGCTTCAATCCGTTGCCCTATCTGTTGCAGTTGCTGCTTGAGGTGCATGGTCTGCGGGCCCAGAGCGGTGCGCTCTACAGTGTGCTGGCGGAACTCTATTCCAACGCGCTGGAGCATGGCGTGCTGGGGCTGGACTCGAGCCTCAAGCGCGATGCATCGGGTTTTGCGCGTTATTATCAGCAACGCAATACCCGGCTGGACGAACTTCAGGAAGGCTATGTACGGTTGCATTTGCAGGTGGCGCCAACAGACGACGGCGGTTGCCTGACCATTCGCATCGAAGACAGCGGCAAGGGTTTCGATGTCGAGCGGGTGATGAAAAGACCTGTGGATGACATCCGCCTGTCGGGACGCGGGGTCAGTCTGATCCGTCAGTTGGGGCGTAATGCCCGCTGGACCGACGATGGTCGAAGTGCACGCGTGGAGTTTATCTGGAAGGCTGCGGAGTAATCCGCGCATTCTTGATCAAGGAGTGAGCAAATGAACGACAAAAACGACAAACATGTGGATCACGGCGTGCTGAGTGCATTGCAGGAAGTGATGGAAGAGGGCTATGCGGATTTGCTGGATATCTTTCTTGCGGACTCCGAAGAGCGCATTAACGTCTTGCGAACGACTGACAGTACTGCACTGCTCGTTGCAACCGCCCATAGCTTCAAGGGCAGCAGCAGCAATATGGGTGCAGTCAGGCTGACCGAGCTCTGCCATCAACTTGAACAGCGGGCCAAAGATTTGCCATGTGCCGCCGTTCAGGAACTGGTCGGCGAAATCGACCGCGAATTCGCCGCTATCCGGCCTCTGTACGAAGCTGAACGACAGCGTTGCCCAGCGAAAATCTGAGCATGCGCTGCATTTTGTCTCCTTCGAGTGAAACTGGCTCGACCTTTGCATTTAACTCGTCCAACTGTACTTACGAGCCCCGTGCAGCGGAGACTGTTTCATGCCCGTTACCCCCAATATTCTGCTTCAGGCCTCCAGGCAGGCCAAGATTCAAGCGGCCTGCGCCAATCCTCCGGCGCTGACCGCTGAGCCTGGGGACAAGGCCGCAAGCTTCGCTCATGTCTATGCCAATCAGGCCCAGAACAAGCCCAATGCGTCGGCGGATGCCTCGGTCAAGCCGAGTCGCGAAAAAAGCTCCGATGTCGCCGGAGAAAAAGACGCTGGCGACGACAAGTCTGCCGCCGGGGAGCCGGTGGTTGCCGATGGCGGCAAATCCTTGCCTTCCGATACGCCGGTGCAGGCTGACGACAAGACCGCCGACAATGAGGCGTCAGATGTCGACCGTGCTCCGGTCGTCGATACCGCACCGCTCGATCCGGCGCTTGATCCTTCGTTGCAGCAAGCCGTACAGCCAGTAGTAACTGTGTCAGCGCCGGCAACACCTGCCGTGGCCAACATTGTGCCGCCAACGGTTGACACGCCGGTTGCCGCAGCAATCACCGTGACAGCCACACCGGCACAGGCTGCTGCTGACGGCGATTTCGATCCCGAGGCCGATCCGCTCGACGCCCTGCCAGCGTTACGCCTGGCAATGGAGCAGAGCGGTCACGTTTCGGCTTCCAGCCAGGCGCAGCCCGAGGCTGCACCGACACAGGCACAAGCCCAGGCTGACGGTGAGCTGACACCGGCGCAAAACTTTGCCGCCGGCATGGCGACCCTGCTGGATGTTCAGGCCGACAAGAACAGCACCAGCCAAGGGGATGACAAGGCTTTCAGCGGGTTGCTCGATGACGGCCTGAAAGACCTCAAGTCCGCCAGCAGCGACACCCGTGTCGATGATTTCGCCAACCGTCTGGCCGCGCTGACCCAGGCGGCCACACCGAAGACCGCCAATGCCTTGCCGGTGAACCAGCCGATCGCCATGCATCAGAGCGGGTGGACCGAAGAGGTGGTGAACCGGGTCATGTACCTGTCCAGCGCCAGCCTCAAGGCCGCGGACATCCAGTTGCAGCCCGCTGAACTCGGGCGTCTGGACATTCGGGTGAACATGGTTCCCGATCAGCAGACCCAGGTCACCTTCATGAGTGCGCACCCGGGTGTCCGTGAGGCGCTGGATGGCCAGGTCCATCGCTTGCGCGACATGTTCGCGCAGCAGGGCATGGGGCAGGTCGATGTCAACGTTTCGGACCAGTCCCGTGGTTCGCACCAAGGGCAGGAACAGGCCCGGCAAAGCCAGAGCGGGCGGACCAATGCCAGCGGCGGTCGCCTCGATTCAATGGATGACGACGTGGCCCCGGGCGTCGCTGAAGTGGCTGCCAATACCACCCGCGTGATCGGCTCCAGTGTGGTCGATTACTACGCCTGATCAAAGCCATCACTCCAATCGTTCCCATGGCATGGGAACGAACCCTCTGTAGGAGCGAGCTTGCTCGCGATGGAGTTAAACGATGACGAGGGCCATCTGAATAAACGCGGCGCTCTCACGTCTTTCGCGAGCAGGCTCGCTCCTACATGGCATAACACTTGCTCTTGCCTTGCCGTGCGACTGTGAAAACCCGATTAGTGACGGATTATTGGCATGGCGAAGAGCGACGCAGCAGTAAAAGACCCCGCAACCAAAGGCAAACTCAAGCTGATTATCGTGATCGTGGTGGCCCTGCTGCTGGCGATCGGTGTGTCCGTGGGGGCGACCTGGTACTTCATGCACAGCGCTCAGAGCAAGCCTGCCGCCGCCGAGGCGCAAGTCGCTCCCGTCGGCAAACAGCCAGCGATTTTCGAGTCGATGGCGCCGGCTTTCGTCGCCAACTTCAACCAGAACGGTCGCCAGCGCTACATGCAAGTGAGCATCACCATGCTCGCGCGCAACCAGGCAGACCTGGATGCGCTCAAGGTCCACATGCCGGTGATCCGCAATAACCTGGTCATGCTGTTTTCCGGGCAGGACTTCGCGACCCTCGCCTCGCCGGTCGGACAGGAAATGCTGCGGCAGAAAGCCACCGCCAGCGTCCAGGAAGTGGCGCAGAAAGAGCTCGGCAAAGTGGTGATCGAACAGTTGCTTTTCACTAATTTCGTACTGCAGTAGGAACACGACATGGCCGTGCAGGACCTGCTGTCCCAGGATGAGATCGACGCGCTGTTGCATGGCGTCGACGATGGTCTGGTACAGACCGAAAACGCTGCCGAACCCGGCACCGTCAAAAGCTATGACCTGACCAGCCAGGATCGCATCGTCCGTGGACGCATGCCGACCCTGGAAATGATCAACGAGCGTTTCGCCCGCTATACCCGCATCAGCATGTTCAACATGCTGCGTCGCTCGGCGGACGTGGCGGTCGGCGGCGTGCAGGTGATGAAGTTCGGCGAATACGTGCACTCGCTGTACGTGCCGACCAGTCTCAACCTGGTCAAGATCAAACCCCTGCGCGGCACCGCGCTGTTCATCCTCGACGCCAAGCTGGTGTTCAAGCTGGTGGACAACTTCTTCGGCGGTGACGGCCGGCACGCCAAGATCGAAGGGCGTGAATTCACCCCGACCGAACTGCGTGTGGTGCGCATGGTGCTGGAGCAGGCGTTCGTCGATTTGAAGGAAGCCTGGCAGGCGATCATGGAAGTCAACTTCGAGTACATCAACTCGGAAGTGAACCCGGCCATGGCCAACATCGTCGGCCCGAGCGAGGCCATTGTGGTGTCGACCTTCCACATCGAACTCGATGGCGGTGGCGGCGACCTGCACGTGACCATGCCGTACTCGATGATCGAGCCGGTGCGCGAAATGCTCGACGCCGGCTTCCAGTCGGACCTCGACGACCAGGACGAGCGCTGGGTCAACGCCCTGCGCCAGGACGTGCTGGACGTCGACGTGCCGATCGGTGCGACGGTGGCCCGTCGTCAGTTGCGCCTGCGCGACATCCTGCACATGCAACCGGGGGATGTGATCCCGGTCGAGATGCCGGAAGAAATGATCATGCGCGCCAACGGCGTGCCGGCCTTCAAGGTCAAGATGGGCTCGCACAAGGGCAACCTGGCGTTGCAAGTGATCGAGCCGATCGAGCGCCGTTGACCGGCGCTCGTACCCATTCGCGATTAACCGAATTCTGAATTTTTGCTCGCCGAGGACACTGACAATATGAACATGCAGGACGATCAGGCACTGGCCGATGAATGGGCTGCGGCCCTGGAAGAAACCGGCGATGCCGGGCAGGCCGACATCGACGCCTTGCTGGCCGCCGATTCCGGCAGCTCCGCGTCCAACCGCCTGCCAATGGAAGAGTTCGGCAGCGTGCCGAAAAACAACGACCCGGTCAGCCTCGAAGGCCCGAACCTGGACGTGATCCTCGATATCCCGGTGTCGATTTCCATGGAAGTGGGCAGCACCGACATCAACATCCGCAACCTGCTGCAACTGAACCAGGGTTCGGTGATCGAGCTCGATCGCCTGGCCGGCGAGCCGCTGGACGTGCTGGTCAACGGCACGCTCATCGCCCACGGCGAAGTGGTGGTGGTCAACGAGAAGTTCGGCATCCGCCTGACGGACGTGATCAGCCCAAGCGAACGCATCAAGAAGCTGCGCTGAGTGAAAAAGGTTCTGGGGGCTTTGCTGTGGGCAACGCTGGTCATGCCGTTCAGCGTGCTGGCGGCCGAACCGGTCGCAACGGCGACCACGGCTGCTGCGCCGGCGGTGAGCAGTGGTGTGGCTGGGCAACTGACGCAACTGGTGTTCGGCTTGCTGCTGGTGCTGGGGCTGATCTTTCTCCTCGCCTGGTTGCTGCGTCGGGTCCAGCAGGCCGGTCCGGCCGGCAAGGGGCAGGTGATCGAGATTGTCGGCTCCCGCGCGCTGGGGCCGCGCGACCGGCTGATGCTGGTGCAGGTCGGCAACGAGCAGATTCTGCTCGGCCTGAGCCCCGGCAACATTGCTGCGCTGCATGTGCTCAAGGAGCCGGTGCAAGTGCCGAGTACCGAGAAGCCGACGCCGGAATTTGCCCAGCGCCTGTTGGAGATGCTGGGTAAAGATCAGAAGGATAAGAAGTAATGGGTGCGCTACGCATCGTCTTGACGCTGGCCCTGATGCTGGCCGCGCCACTGGCATTCGGCGCCGATCCGCTGTCGATCCCGGCCATCACCCTGGGCACCAATGCGCAGGGGGCGCAGGAGTACTCGGTCAGCCTGCAAATCCTGCTGATCATGACCGCGCTGAGTTTTATCCCGGCGTTTGTCATGCTGATGACCAGTTTCACCCGGATCATCATTGTCTTCTCGATCCTGCGCCAGGCCCTGGGCTTGCAGCAGACACCGTCGAATCAGATCCTTACCGGCATGGCGCTGTTCCTGACCCTGTTCATCATGGCGCCAGTATTCGACCGGGTGAACCAGGACGCCTTGCAGCCGTATCTGGCGGAAAAACTGACGGCCCAGGATGCGGTCGCCAAGGCGCAGGTGCCGATCAAGAACTTCATGCTCGCCCAGACCCGCACCAGCGATCTGGAGCTGTTCATGCGCCTGTCCAAGCGCACTGACATCGCGACGCCGGATCAGGCGCCGCTGACCATCCTGGTACCGGCCTTCGTGACCTCCGAGCTGAAAACGGCGTTCCAGATCGGCTTCATGATCTTCATTCCGTTCCTGATCATCGACCTGGTCGTGGCCAGTGTGTTGATGGCCATGGGGATGATGATGCTCTCGCCGCTGATCATTTCCCTGCCGTTCAAGATCATGTTGTTCGTGCTGGTGGATGGCTGGGCGCTGATCATCGGCACGCTGGCCAGCAGCTTCGGCGGTGTCTCGCCATGACGCCGGAAGTAGCGGTCGACATCTTCCGCGAAGCGCTGTGGCTGACCACCATGATGGTGGCGATCCTGGTGATTCCAAGTTTGCTGGTGGGCTTGCTGGTGGCGATGTTCCAGGCCGCCACCCAGATCAACGAACAGACCCTGAGCTTCCTGCCGCGCCTGCTGGTGATGCTGGTGACGCTGATCGTCGGCGGTCCATGGATGGTGCAGACCTTCATGGATTACATCCTGCAGTTGTACGGCAGCATTCCTCAGGTCATCGGCTAAACCATGTCACTGCTTGCGCTGACCGATACGCAGATCAGCACTTGGGTGGCGACGTTCATGTTGCCGCTGTTTCGCGTCGGCTCCTTGCTGATGGTCATGCCGGTGTTCGGCACGACCTTGCTGCCGCGGCGCATTCGCCTGTATTTCGCGCTGGCCATTACCGTGGTCATCGCGCCGGGCTTGCCGCCGATGCCGCCGGTGAATGCCCTGGATCTGAGCGGGCTGTTGCTGATTGCCGAGCAGATTCTCATCGGTGCGGTGATGGGCTTCTCCTTGCAGCTGTTCTTTCAGGCCTTTGTGGTGGCCGGGCAGATCGTCGCCATCCAGATGGGCATGGGCTTCGCTTCCATGATCGACCCGGCCAACGGCGTATCGACGGCGGTGATCGGGCAGTTTTTCACCATGCTGGTGACGCTGCTGTTCCTGTCCATGAACGGTCATCTGGTGGTGTTCGAGATCCTCACCGAGAGTTTCACCACGTTGCCGGTGGGTGGCGGCCTGATGGTCAATCACTACTGGGAACTGGCCGGCAAGCTCGGCTGGGTGCTCGGTTCGGCGTTGTTGCTGGTGCTGCCGGCGATCACCGCGCTGCTGGTGGTCAACATCGCGTTTGGCGTCATGACCCGGGCGGCGCCGCAACTCAATATTTTCTCGGTCGGCTTCCCGCTGATCCTGGTGCTTGGGCTGTTCATCGTCTGGGTCGGGCTGGCGGACATTCTCAACCAGTATCAACCGCTGGCCTCCGAGGCCTTGCAGTTATTACGCGAAATGGCGCGGGCGAGCTGAGTCATGGCTGAGAGCGAAAGCGGTCAGGACAAAACAGAAGACCCCACGGAGAAGCGCAAGCAGGACTCCCGTGAAAAGGGTGAGGTAGCCCGGTCCAAGGAACTCAACACCCTGGCGATCATGCTGGTCGGTGCCTCGGCGCTGCTGATTTTTGGCGGCGCCATGGCGCAGGACATGATGGAGCTGATGCGCATCAATTTCTCGCTGCCGCGGGAAGTGATACTGGATCAGCGCTCCATGGCCACCTACCTGATGCGCTCGGGGCAAATTGCCCTGTGGTCGATCCAGCCCGTGATGATCACCTTGGTGCTGGCCGCCATCATCGGTCCGATTTCCCTGGGTGGCTGGCTGTTCGCGGCGAGTTCCATGGCGCCCAAATTCAGCCGCTTGAACCCCGGTCCCGGCCTCAAGCGCATGTTCTCGACCAAGTCGCTGATCGAACTGCTCAAGGCTTTGGCCAAGTTCATCATCATCCTGTTCGTGGCGCTGGCGGTGTTGTCATCGGACATCGATGACCTGCTGCGCATCGCCCATGAGCCCTTGGACAGGGCGATCATTCACAGCCTGCAAGTGGTGGGCTGGAGCACCTTGTGGATGGCGTGCGGGCTGATCCTGATCGCTGTGGTGGATGTGCCGGTGCAGCTCTGGGAAAGCCACAAGAAACTGCTGATGACCAAGCAGGAAGTGCGTGACGAGCACAAGGATCAAGAGGGGCGGCCGGAGGTCAAGCAGCGGATTCGACAGCTGCAGCGCGAGATGTCCCAGCGCCGGATGATGGCCGCCATTCCCGAGGCTGACGTGGTCATCACCAACCCGACGCACTACGCCGTGGCCCTCAAGTACGACCCGGAAAAGGGTAATGCGCCGGTATTGCTGGCCAAGGGCAGCGACTTCCTGGCCCTGAAGATCCGTGAGATCGCGGCGGCCAACGAGATCCTGCTGCTGGAGTCGCCGGCGCTGGCGCGCTCGATCTACTACTCCACCGAGCTTGAGCAGGAAATTCCCGGCGGGCTGTACCTGGCGGTCGCGCAGGTGCTGGCTTACGTTTATCAGATTCGACAGTACCGGGCGGGCAAGGGCAAGCGACCGGATCCGCTCAAGGATGACCTGCCGATTCCGCCGGATCTGCGCCGCGATTCCTGATTTCGCGTTGTCTCTGCCGACCTCTTCGCTGGCAATCGAATTGCGCAATGAAACCCTCTATCC
This sequence comes from Pseudomonas sp. P4_C4, assembly GCF_056402055.1. Taxonomy (NCBI): domain Bacteria; kingdom Pseudomonadati; phylum Pseudomonadota; class Gammaproteobacteria; order Pseudomonadales; family Pseudomonadaceae; genus Pseudomonas; species Pseudomonas sp. P4_C4. The sequence goes on from NZ_JBFUID010000007.1 coordinate 102,065, forward strand.
CAATCCCTCGCAAAAGTTGGAAAGCTTCTTGCAGTAGCCGCTCTGCGCCTGCTTCGGGCGTCAAAAGTTTGCTTTAAAGGAACGGGGAAAACCGGTGGATCGCTCTCAGTTAATCAACAGTGCCCGCAGCAACATTGCCGACCTCAGTCGAGGCAATCTGGGCGTGCCGCTGTTGTTGCTGGTCATGCTGGCGATGATGATGTTGCCGGTGCCGCCGTTCCTGCTGGACGTGTTCTTCACCTTCAACATTGCCCTGTCCATCGTCGTGCTGCTGGTGTGCGTCTACGCCTTGCGGCCGCTGGATTTCGCGGTGTTCCCGACCATTCTGCTGGTGGCGACGCTGTTGCGCCTGGCGTTGAACGTGGCCTCCACGCGGGTGGTGATGCTCCACGGTCAGGACGGTCATGCGGCGGCCGGCAAGGTGATCCAGGCGTTCGGCGAGGTGGTGATCGGCGGTAACTACGTGGTCGGTATCGTGGTCTTCGCGATCTTGATGATCATCAACTTCGTCGTGGTGACCAAGGGCGCGGGGCGGATTTCCGAGGTGAGCGCGCGTTTCACCCTCGATGCGATGCCCGGCAAGCAAATGGCGATCGACGCCGACCTCAACGCCGGCCTGATCGATCAGGCCCAGGCCAAAGCCCGTCGTTCGGAAGTGGCCCAGGAAGCCGAGTTCTACGGCTCCATGGACGGTGCCAGCAAATTCGTCCGTGGTGACGCCATCGCCGGGCTGTTGATCCTGTTCATCAACCTGATCGGCGGCATGGCGGTCGGTATCTTCCAGCACAACATGAACTTCGCCGACGCCGGCAAGGTGTATGCGCTGTTGACCATCGGTGACGGTTTGGTGGCGCAATTGCCATCACTGTTGTTATCGACAGCCGCCGCGATCATGGTGACCCGTGCTTCCGGTTCGGAAGACATGGGCAAGCAAATCAATCGCCAGATGTTCGCCTCGCCCAAGGCGCTGGCGGTGGCGGCAGGCTTGATGGCGGTCATGGGCCTGGTGCCCGGCATGCCGCACTTCTCGTTCCTGAGCATGGCGGCCCTGGCGGCCGGTGGCGCTTACCTGTTCTGGAAAAAGCAGAACGTCGCCAAGGTGCAGGCCCTGCAAGAGGTCAAGCGCCAGCAGGAGTTGCTGCCGTCGCCTGCCCGCGCCCAGGAAACCAAGGAGCTTGGCTGGGATGACGTGACGCCCATCGACATGATCGGCCTTGAAGTGGGTTATCGCCTGATTCCGCTGGTGGACCGCAACCAGGGTGGCCAGTTGCTGGCGCGGATCAAGGGGGTGCGCAAGAAGCTGTCCCAGGACCTGGGCTTCCTGATGCCGACCGTGCATATCCGCGACAACCTCGACCTGGCGCCCAGTGCCTATCGCCTGACCCTCATGGGGGTGATCCTGGCCGAAGCAGAGATTTACCCGGATCGCGAACTGGCGATCAACCCGGGACAGGTCTACGGCACGCTCAACGGCATTACCGCCAAAGATCCGGCTTTCGGTCTGGAGGCGGTCTGGATTGAAATCAGCCAGCGCGCCCAGGCGCAATCCCTCGGTTATACGGTGGTCGATGCCAGTACCGTAGTGGCTACCCACTTGAACCAGATTCTCTACAAGCATTCCAGTGAACTGATCGGTCACGAAGAAGTGCAGCAGCTCATGCAATTGCTGGGCAAAAGCTCGCCGAAACTGGCCGAGGAGCTGGTGCCTGGCGTGGTTTCGCTGTCGCAGCTGCTCAAGGTGCTGCAAGCTCTGTTGGCCGAGCAAGTGCCGGTGCGCGACATCCGCAGCATTGCCGAGGCCATCGCCAACAATGCCGCCAAGAGTCAAGATACCGCCGCGCTGGTGGCTGCCGTGCGGGTTGGCGTATCCCGTGCAATCGTGCAAAGCATTGTAGGCACTGAGTCGGAGCTGCCAGTCATCACGCTGGAGCCAAGGTTGGAACAGATATTGCTCAATAGTCTGCAAAAGGCCGGGCAAGGCTCGGAAGAGGGCGTTCTGCTGGAGCCAAGCATGGCTGAGAAGCTGCAACGTTCGTTGATCGACGCAGCGCAGCGCCAGGAGATGCAAGGTCAGCCGGTGATTCTGCTGGTGGCCGGTCCGGTTCGCGCGATGCTCTCGCGATTCGGCCGGCTCGCAGTCCCGGGTTTGCACGTGTTGGCTTACCAGGAAATCCCTGACAACAAGCAAGTGACCATCGTTGCGACAGTAGGGCCCAACGGCTGAGGTAGTGGTTTATGCAAGTTAAGCGTTTTTTCGCCGCCGATATGCGTCAGGCCATGAAGCTGGTTCGCGATGAGCTGGGCGCTGATGCCGCCATCATTGGCAACCGCCGGATCGCCGGGGGTGTCGAGCTGACGGCAGCGCTGGATTACAAGTTGTCGGCGCTGGCGCCGCGGGTTCCGAACATGGAACTCGAAGACGAGCTGCGCAAGACTCAGTCGCGGATCGTCACTGCCCAGGCCGAACTGAGCCTGCGTGGCGTCGGCGAGAGCGATAATGCGACCAATCGCCAGTTGTTCGCCGGCTTGCCGCTCACCGCAGCCGAGCCGTTGATCGAGCCGACCTACGCCGAACCCCGTCGCCCCGCACCGGCCGCTGCACCAGCCTCCACTGGCGTGGACCCGCGGGCGTTCGACTCGATGCGATTCGAGCTCAACAGCTTGCGCGAGCTCATGGAAGTCCAGCTGGGCTCCCTGGCCTGGAATCAGCTGCAAGGCAGCCGTCCGGACCAGGCCAACCTCTGGCGTCGCCTGCAACGCATTGGCCTGTCAGGCCCGTTGTCGCGCGACCTGCTGGCGCTGATCAGCGAAATCGAAGAACCTCGTCAGGCCTGGCGCATGTTGCTGGCGCACCTGGCGCGCATGATCGTTACCCCCGAAGTCGAGCCGCTGGAGGAGGGCGGTGTGATCGCCATGGTCGGCCCAGCCGGCATGGGCAAGACCACCACCCTGGCCAAGCTGGCGGCCCGTTACGTGCTCAAGTACGGCGCGCAGAACATTGCACTGGTGAGCATGGACAGCTTCCGCATCGGTGCCCAGGAGCAGCTCAAGACCCTGGGGCGCATTCTCAATGTGTCGGTGACCCACGTCGATCCGGGCCAGTCCCTGGTGCAGGCGCTGGAACCCTTGCTGCGCAAGCGCGTGGTGCTGATCGATACCGCCGGCCTGCAGGCCAGCGATCCGGCCCTGCGCATGCAACTCGAAAGCCTGGCCGGTCGAGGCATCCGCTCGAAAAATTATCTGGTCCTGGCAACCACCAGCCAGAAACAGGTTCTAACCGCCGCCTATCATAGTTACAAGCGTTGCGGGCTCGCGGGCTGCATCCTGACTAAACTGGATGAAACGGCTAGTCTGGGCGAGGTGTTGAGCCTGGCCATCAGTCATGAGCTGCCGGTGGCCTACCTGACCGATGGCCCGCGGATTCCGGATGATCTCCATCTGCCGCGCCGTCATCAGTTGGTCAGTCGCGCCGTCAGCGTGCAAATGCAGGAAGAACCCAGCGAAGAAGCCATGGCTGACATGTTCGCTGATATTTACCACAGCCAAACCAAGCAGGTTGGCTAAGGTAGTAATGAACAGTTTTTGTACCTACATCGATGGTCTGCCATGCATTGTTCCGATTGTGAACGCGCAGCCAGTAATGTGGCCTCCGTCTATGCAAGACAAGGTAAAGAAATAACATGGGCAGCATGCATCCCGTACAGGTGATCGCGGTGACCGGCGGCAAAGGTGGCGTCGGGAAAACTAATGTGTCAGTGAACTTGTCCCTGGCTCTGGCTGAGCTTGGCCGGCGCGTCATGCTGTTGGACGCCGACCTGGGGCTGGCGAACGTCGACGTTCTGCTGGGCCTGACACCCAAACGTACCCTGGCCGACGTGATCGAGGGCCGCTGCGAACTGCGCGATGTACTGCTGCAGGGACCCGGCGGCATCCGTATCGTTCCGGCCGCATCCGGCACTCAGAGCATGGTGCATCTGAGCCCCGCGCAACACGCCGGCCTGATCCAGGCCTTCAGCGATATCGGCGACAACCTCGACGTATTGGTGATCGATACCGCGGCGGGCATTGGTGACTCGGTAGTCAGTTTCGTTCGCGCAGCCCAGGAAGTGCTGCTGGTGGTGTGCGACGAGCCGACCTCGATCACTGACGCCTACGCCTTGATCAAATTGCTTAACCGTGACTACGGCATGAACCGCTTCCGCGTCCTGGCCAACATGGCCCAGAGCCCGCAGGAAGGGCGCAACCTGTTCGCCAAGTTGACCAAGGTCACGGATCGCTTCCTCGACGTCGCCCTGCAATACGTCGGCGCGGTGCCCTACGACGAAAGCGTGCGCAAGGCCGTGCAGAAGCAGCGCGCCGTCTACGAGGCCTTCCCGCGTTCCAAGTGCTCGCTGGCATTCAAGGCCATCGCACAGAAGGTCGATACCTGGCCGCTGCCTGCCAACCCGCGCGGGCACCTGGAGTTTTTCGTCGAGCGCCTCGTGCAGCAGACAGCAGGACCGGTTCTATGACAGCAAGCGGTTACAACCTCTACAAAAAATCGGCGCGTGATGCGCAGTACGAGCTGATCGAGCGTTACGCGCCGCTGGTTAAACGCATTGCCTACCACTTGTTGGCGCGCCTGCCGGCCAGCGTCCAGGTCGAAGACCTGATCCAGGCCGGGATGATCGGCCTGCTTGAGGTGTCGACCAAATATGACGCCAGCAAAGGCGCCAGTTTCGAGACGTACGCGGGCATTCGAATCCGCGGCGCCATGCTCGATGAGGTGCGCAAGGGGGACTGGGCGCCACGTTCGGTTCACCGCAATACGCGCATGGTCAGCGACGCCATTCGCTCGATTGAAGCGAAAACCGGCCGTGACGCTAAAGATCACGAAGTTGCGGCCGAACTCCAATTGAGTCTCGACGATTACTACGGGATTTTGAACGACACCCTGGGCAGCCGGCTCTTCAGTTTCGACGACCTGTTGCAGGACGGCGAACACGAAGGGCTGCACGAGGATGGCGCGAGTGCTCATATCGAGCCGTCACGCGATCTGGAAGATGAACGCTTCCAGGCTGCGCTGGCGGAGGCGATTGCCAATTTGCCGGAGCGTGAGCGACTGGTGTTGGCGCTGTACTACGACGAAGAGTTGAACCTCAAGGAAATCGGTGAGGTCCTGGGGGTCAGCGAATCTCGGGTCAGCCAGTTACACAGCCAGTGCGCGGCCCGTTTGCGGGGGCGTTTGGGGGAGTGGCGAGCGCGCTGAAGGCAGTGTGGGGGACACTGCGAACGAGGCCGGTGTGGTGTTGAACTGCGCCGGTCGCGATCTGTTGTGCTCCAGACAGTCATCGAGTGCTTTGCCGGATTGATTGAAATGGCGCGTCCAGGTGCTGGGCGCGTTTAAGACTGCTTGGAGGTCGAATTGGACAAGAACATGAAAATCCTCATCGTTGATGACTTCTCAACGATGCGGCGGATCATCAAGAACCTGCTGCGTGACCTTGGGTTCACCAACACCGTCGAGGCCGACGATGGCACTACCGCCATTCCGGTGCTCAACAGCGGAAGCATCGACTTTCTGGTAACGGACTGGAACATGCCTGGCATGACCGGTATCGATCTGCTGCGCCACGTGCGTGCCGATGAAAAGCTCAAGCACCTGCCGGTGCTGATGGTGACCGCTGAAGCCAAGCGCGAGCAGATCATCGAAGCGGCCCAGGCCGGCGTTAACGGCTATGTGGTCAAACCCTTCACGGCCCAGGCGTTGAAAGAAAAAATCGAGAAGATTTTCGARCGCATCGGTTGATGAGTGCGCCACGGGGGAGCTATGGGCAATAACGAAACTTCATTGGGCGACTTTGAGTCGACCCTGAAAAAACACGCCGTCGAATTGGTCGAGAGCCTTGAAAAAGGCAAGTTCGGCGACGCGGTGCAATTGATCCATGAGCTCAACCAGACCCGTGACCGCGGCCTGTATCAGGAAGTGGGCAAGCTCACTCGCGAACTGCATAGCGCGATCGTCAATTTCCAGATTGACCCGCACATGCCGCAAGCCGAAGAAGTGTCCCAGATCACCGACGCCACCGAGCGTCTGGGCTATGTGGTCAAGCTGACCGAGGCTGCGGCCAACCGCACCATGGATCTGGTGGAAAGTGCCACGCCGCTGGTCAATGGCCTGGCGGATGAAGCCCAGGCCTTGAGCACGGACTGGGGACGCTTCATGCGTCGCGAAGTCGGCGCCGAAGAGTTTCGTGAACTGGCCCGCCGGGTCGACGGGTTCCTGACGCGCAGCGGCACGGACAATCGCGCAGTGTCGGGCAACCTCAACGACATCCTGCTCGCCCAGGATTACCAGGACCTCACAGGCCAGGTGATCAAGCGTGTGACCCAGTTGGTCACCGAAGTTGAAAGCAACCTGCTCAAGCTCGTGCTGATGGCCAGTCAGGTGGACCGCTTTGCGGGCATCGAACATGACCGTGAAGCGATGCTTGCTGAAAAAGATCCACAAAAACATCTCTCTCAGGGTGAAGGTCCGCAGATTCATGCCGATAAAAGAGAAGACGTTGTGTCCGGTCAGGACGATGTGGACGATTTGCTATCCAGCCTGGGATTCTAAATTTTAGAGTTTTAGGTTTTTTGGGTTTTTAGACCTGTAGGAGCACCCCCTTAATGAGCTTCGGCGCCGATGAAGAGATCCTTCAGGATTTCCTGGTTGAGGCCGGCGAGATTCTAGAGCAACTGTCCGAGCAACTGGTCGAGCTGGAAAGCCGTCCGGATGATGCGGATTTGCTCAATGCAATTTTTCGCGGTTTTCACACTGTAAAAGGGGGCGCCGGCTTCCTCCAGCTCAACGAGCTGGTGGAGTGCTGCCATATCGCCGAGAACGTGTTCGACATCCTGCGCAAGGGTGAGCGTCGCGTCGACTCGGAACTGATGGACGTGGTTCTCGAAGCGCTGGACGCGGTGAACAGCATGTTCAGCGAAGTCCGCGAACGCAGCCCGATCACGGCTGCGACACCTGAACTGCTCGCGGCGCTGGCCCGTCTGGCCGAGCCGCAATCGGCTGACGAGGTGGCTGCTGCACCTGTTGCCGCCGTGGTCGAAGCGTCTGTGGCTGAAAGCGAATCGGGCGATATCACCGACAATGAATTCGAACAACTGCTGGACTCGCTGAACGCCGTCAAGGCCCAGGCCGAGGCGCCGGCGGCTGTTTCTGCGCCGGTCAGCGATGAAATCACCGACGCCGAGTTCGAGTCGTTGCTCGATCAACTGCACGGCAAGGGCCAGTTCGCCGTTGACGCGGTGGTCCCGGCGCCAGCTGCGCCAGAGGCCCCGAAAGCGGCAGGCGACAGCTCCGATATTACTGACGAAGAATTCGAAGCACTGCTCGACCAACTGCACGGCAAGGGTAACTTCGCTGTCGATGCGCTCGAGTCGGCCATTGCTTCCGTGCCAGCACCTGCCGTGCCAGCCGCCGCAGCGGTCGGCAGCGATCTGATCAGCGATCACGAATTTGAATCGCTGCTCGATGAGTTGCACGGCAAAGGCAAGTTCAGCGAAGTCGGCAAGGCGACGGTTGCCAGCGGATCGAACACGTCCGTTGCCGCGCCGGCCGCGAAGGCTGCGGCGCCGAAACCGGTGACCAAGGCACCCGAACCAAAAGCTGAAACGCCGGCTGCTGCCGCTGCACCTGCTGCCGCCCGTGCTCCGGCCGCGCCACCGGCGGAAAAGCCGGCCAGTGAAGCCGAGACCACCGTACGCGTCGATACTGCGCGTCTCGACGAGATCATGAACATGGTCGGCGAGTTGGTGCTGGTGCGTAACCGCCTGGTCCGCCTGGGCCTCAACAGCGGCGACGAAGCCATGTCCAAGGCCGTGTCGAACCTCGACGTGGTCACGGCCGACCTGCAAACCGCGGTCATGAAGACCCGGATGCAGCCGATCAAGAAAGTCTTCGGGCGTTTCCCGCGCCTGGTTCGCGACCTGGCTCGCCAGCTCAAGAAAGAGATTAACCTGGAGCTGGTCGGCGAAGAAACCGACCTCGACAAGAACCTCGTCGAGGCCCTGGCCGATCCGTTGGTCCACTTGGTGCGCAACGCAGTCGACCACGGCATCGAATCGCCGGAAGAACGCGAAGCCTCGGGCAAGGCTCGTGGCGGCAAGGTCATCCTGGCGGCCGAGCAGGAAGGCGATCACATCCTGCTGTCGATTTCCGATGACGGCAAAGGCATGGACCCGAACGTCCTGCGTTCAATCGCGGTCAAGCGCGGTGTGATGGACAAGGATGCGGCGGACCGCCTGAGCGACACCGAATGCTACAACCTGATCTTCGCCCCGGGTTTCTCGACCAAGACCGAGATCTCCGACGTATCGGGTCGCGGTGTGGGCATGGACGTGGTGAAAACCAAGATTTCCCAGCTCAACGGCTCGATCAACATCTACTCGACCAAGGGCCAGGGTTCGAAGATCGTCATCAAGGTGCCGCTGACCCTGGCGATCATGCCGACGCTGATGGTCATGCTCGGCAACCAGGCATTCGCGTTCCCGCTGGTGAACGTCAACGAGATCTTCCACCTCGACCTGTCGACCACCAACGTTGTGGACGGCCAGGAAGTGGTGATCGTGCGGGACAAGGCACTGCCATTGTTCTATCTCAAACGCTGGCTGGTCAGCTCCGCCGCTCACGAAGAGCAGCGCGAAGGCCATGTGGTGATCCTTTCGGTGGGCACGCAGCGGATCGGCTTTGTCGTCGATCAACTGGTGGGCCAGGAAGAAGTGGTCATCAAGCCATTGGGCAAAATGCTCCAGGGAACGCCGGGCATGTCCGGCGCCACCATCACCGGTGACGGCCGCATCGCGCTGATTCTCGATGTTCCGAGCATGCTCAAGCGTTACGCCACACGGCGTATTTGATTCTGGTGGAGCGGGGCGCCTGGCCTCGCTCCAACTAATGGAGTGTTTATGGCAGTCAAAGTCCTGGTGGTGGACGATTCGGGGTTTTTCCGCCGCCGCGTCTCGGAAATTCTTTCAGCGGATTCCAATATCCAGGTCGTCGGCACGGCGACCAACGGCAAAGAGGCGATCGATCAGGCGCTGGCCCTCAAGCCCGACGTGATCACCATGGACTACGAGATGCCGATGATGGACGGCATCACCGCTGTGCGGCACATCATGCAACGCTGCCCGACCCCGGTCTTGATGTTCTCCTCGCTGACCCACGAAGGCGCCCGCGTCACCCTCGATGCGCTGGATGCCGGCGCGGTGGACTTCCTGCCGAAAAATTTCGAAGACATCTCGCGCAACCCCGAGAAGGTCAAGCAACTGCTGTGCGAGAAGATCCTCAGCATTGCGCGCAGCAATCGTCGAGTCAGCGCCTACAGCGCTCCGACGCCTGTCGCTGCACCAGCCCCGACGCCTGCGCCTTCCAGCGTTGGCAGTTTTGGCAGCAGCGCGCCCGTGCGTCCGGCACCGGCACCGATCCCTGCGCGTACGCATGCGGCCACTGCGTCGTCGCCCGCGCCGAAACGCAAAGCCTACAAACTGGTGGCCATCGGTACGTCCACCGGCGGCCCGGTTGCGCTGCAACGGGTGTTGACCCAATTGCCGGCCAGCTTCCCGGCCCCGATCGTGCTGGTCCAACACATGCCGGCCGCCTTCACCAAGGCCTTCGCCGAGCGCCTGGACAAGCTCTGCCGCATCAGCGTCAAGGAAGCCGAGGATGGCGACATCCTGCGGCCGGGCCTGGCGCTGCTGGCGCCGGGTGGCAAGCAGATGATGATCGACGGCCGTGGCGCGGTGAGAATCCTCCCGGGTGACGAGCGTCTGAATTACAAGCCGTGCGTGGACATCACCTTCGGTTCGGCAGCCAAGTCCTACGGCGACAAAGTTCTGGCGGTGGTCCTGACCGGCATGGGCGCCGACGGCCGTGAAGGCGCGCGCCTGCTCAAGCAGGGCGGCAGTTCGATCTGGGCACAGGACGAAGCCAGTTGCGTGATCTATGGCATGCCGATGGCCATCGTCAAGGCTGAACTCGCCGACGCGGTGTACAGCCTCGACGACATTGGCAAGCACCTGGTCGAGGCCTGCATCTGATGGATGTTCTAAGCCTGATCGGCATCATCATGGCCTTCGTCGCCATCATCGGCGGCAACTACCTTGAAGGCGGTCATCTTGGCGCCCTGGCCAACGGCCCGGCAGCGCTGATCGTGCTCGGCGGCACCATTGGCGCCGCGCTGCTGCAATCGCCGATGAGCGCCTTCAAGCGCGCCATGCAGATCCTTGCCTGGATCCTGTTCCCGCCCCGTGTCGACCTGGCCGGTGGCATCGACCGCGTAGTGAACTGGAGCCTGACCGCCCGCAAGGAAGGCCTGCTCGGCCTTGAAGGTATCGCCGACGCCGAGCCCGACAACTACGCGCGCAAAGGCCTGCAACTGCTGGTTGACGGTGCCGAGCCGGAGGCGATCCGCAGCATTCTGGAAGTGGATTTCTACACCCAGGAAAGCCGCGATGTCGAAGCGGCCAAGGTCTTCGAAAGCATGGGCGGCTATGCGCCGACCATCGGCATCATCGGTGCGGTGATGGGCTTGATTCACGTCATGGGCAACCTGGGCGATCCGTCGCAACTGGGTAACGGCATCGCCGTGGCCTTCGTCGCCACCATCTACGGCGTGGCCAGTGCCAACCTGGTGCTGCTGCCGATTGCCGCCAAACTCAAATCCATCGCGTTGCGCCAGTCGCGTTATCGCGAAATGCTGCTGGAAGGACTCCTGTCGATCGCCGAAGGTGAAAACCCTCGCTCCATTGAGTTGAAGCTGCAAGGCTTCATGGATTAAGGGAATAAGCTCATGGCACGTCGTCGCCAGCATGAAGAGCATGTAAACCACGAACGCTGGCTGGTGTCCTACGCGGACTTCATCACCTTGCTGTTCGCCTTTTTCGTGGTGATGTACTCGATCTCTTCGATCAACGAAGGCAAGTACAAGGTCATTTCCGAAGCGTTGATCGGCGTCTTTACCGATTCCGATCGTTCGCTCAAGCCCATCCCCATCGGTGACGAGCGGCCGAAGACCGTGACCCCGGCCAAGCCGCTGGTCAAGGACAGTGACCTGGTCGATGCCGGTGTCGCCGGCGCCAGCGATCCGCTCAAAAGCATCGCCGACGACATCAGTGCGGCGTTCGGTGACCTGATCAGCTCCAACCAGATGACCGTGCGCGGCAACGAGTTGTGGGTCGAGATCGAGCTCAATTCCAGCCTGTTGTTCGGCAGCGGCGACGCCATGCCCAGCAACATCGCGTTCAACATCATCGACAAGGTTGCGGCGATCCTGAAGCCATTCGACAACCCGATTCATGTCGAAGGCTTCACCGACGACCAACCGATCCGCACCGCGCAGTACCCGACCAACTGGGAACTGTCTTCGGCCCGCTCGGCCAGCATCGTGCGCATGCTGGCGATGCAGGGGGTGAACCCCGGTCGCCTGGCGTCGGTGGGCTACGGCGAGTTTCAGCCGATGGCCAACAATGCCACCGCTGAAGGCCGCGCCCGCAACCGTCGCGTGGTGCTGGTGGTGTCGCGCAACCTCGATGTGCGCCGCAGCCTGACCGGCACCGGAACCGCCCATGCGCAACCGGATGCCGCATTGAAGCGTGCTGGCACACAAACTGCACCGACCCCGGTCAAGTCGCCGGTACGAGAGAGCGCCGTCAATTCTCCGTCACCCGCATTAACACGTTGAGCTATTTCTCGGCCGATCCATTCGGCCGGGAGGAACAATCCGAATGAGAGTCTGGGCAGTCGCCAATCAAAAGGGTGGTGTTGGTAAAACCACTTCCTCCATCGCTTTAGCCGGTTTACTGGCGGAGGCGGGCAAGCGCGTGGTCGTGGTCGATCTCGACCCCCACGGCTCGATGACCAGCTACTTCGGCTACGATCCCGACGCCCTGGAGCACAGCAGCTACGACCTGTTCCTCCACAAGGGCAACGTGCCGCAAGGCCTGCCGGGTCAACTGCTGCTGTCGACCAGCGACGAACGCATCTCCCTGTTGCCCTCCAGCACCGCGCTGGCCACCCTTGAGCGCCAGTCGCCGGGGCAGAGTGGTTTGGGCCTGGTGATTGCCAAGAGCCTGGCGCAACTGTGGCAGGACTTCGATTACGCGGTGATCGACAGCCCGCCCTTGCTCGGCGTGCTGATGGTCAATGCCTTGGCGGCGAGCCAGCAACTGGTGATCCCGGTGCAGACCGAACACCTGGCGGTCAAGGGCCTTGAGCGCATGGTCAACACCCTGGCGATGATCAACCGCTCGCGCAAACAGGCGTTGCCGTTCACCATCGTGCCGACGCTGTTTGACCGAAGGACCCAGGCGTCCCTCGGCACGTTGCGCGTGCTGCGCGACAAATTCCCCGACGAAATCTGGCAAGGCTACATCCCGGTGGACACGCGCCTGCGCGATGCCAGTCGAGCGGGGCTGACGCCTTCGCAATTCGACGGCAAGAGCCGTGGCGTCCTCGCTTACCGTGCGTTGCTCAAGCATCTGCTGGCGGCACAACTTGTTCCGCAGGTGGCGTGACATGAGCCCAATTCCTGTAGGAGCGAGCTTGCTCGCGATGGTCGTCAACGATGACGCGGGAAACCTGACACCCCGTGGCGCTCTCAGGTTCATCGCGAGCATGCTCGCTCCTACAGGTGCGTGCTCATGAACCGGCCATTGAAGACCACTTCGCGCCCGCAACTGGCCTTGCAGTCCTACCTGGACAGCCTGCTGCAGGAAGTGACTGAAGAATTGACGCTGCCCGTAGAGGCAGTGGCCGAGGAGATCGCCGCCGAAGCCGTGCTCGACGAGTTCCAGGCAGCGGTGCTCGAAGAACAGGCCCGGGATGCCGCCGCGACTGTAACGGCCGCCCCGGCACGGGCATCGGTTGCGCCAGTGGTCAAGGCGGTTATCGAAGCGCCGGCACCCGTCATGGCGCCGGTCTCGACCATCGCGCCGTTGCTGCAGGTCCTGGTCCCTCCCCCGGTCGAGGTACAGCCCGCCGTCGTCGAGGTACAGCAGACGCTGGTTCCGCCCGTCGTCGAAGTGCACCTGCCACCGAGCAACACGCCGCCACCGGTCGAATCCGACGGTCGTCCGTCCTGGGCCGCCGAACCGTTCGAGTGCCTGCTGTTCGATGTCGCCGGATTGACCCTGGCAGTGCCACTGGTGTGCCTGGGGTCGATCTATTCCCTGGCCGGTCACGAGCTGACGCCGCTGTTCGGCCAACCCGAATGGTTCCTGGGCATCCTGCCGAGCCAGGCCGGCAACCTCAAGGTGCTCGATACCGCACGTTGGGTCATGCCCGACCGTTATCGCGACGATTTCAAGCAGGGTCTGCAATACGTCATTTCCGTCCAGGGCTACGAGTGGGGGCTGGCGGTGCATCAGGTCAGCCGCTCGTTGCGCCTGGATCCGAACGAAATCAAGTGGCGCAGTCACCGTGGTCAACGGCCATGGCTGGCGGGCACGGTGATTGAACACATGTGTGCGTTGCTCGACGTTTCCGCGCTGGCCGAGTTGATCGCCAGCGGCGGCGCAAAGCACATGGACGGCCACAAGCCGACCCACAAAACTACATAACGGAACAACACCGCCAGGGCGGTTTCTTGAGGGGATCAGGGTATGAATGACAAGGCGACGGCGGCAAAGGGTTCCGAAGATCCGATCCTGCAATGGGTCACCTTCAAGCTGGACAACGAGACCTACGGCATTAACGTGATGCGCGTCCAGGAAGTCCTGCGTTACACCGAAATCGCCCCGGTCCCGGGTGCCCCGAGCTACGTGCTGGGCATCATCAACCTGCGCGGCAACGTCGTTACCGTGATCGACACCCGCCAGCGCTTCGGCCTGATGAATGCCGAGATCAGCGACAACACCCGTATCGTCATCATCGAAGCCGACAAGCAGGTGGTCGGGATAATGGTCGACAGCGTGGCCGAAGTGGTTTACCTGCGTCAGTCGGAAATCGAAACCGCGCCGAACGTGGGTAACGAAGAGTCCGCCAAGTTCATTCAAGGCGTGTGCAACAAGAACAACGAATTGCTCATCCTCGTCGAGCTCGACAAGATGATGAGCGAAGAAGAATGGTCGGAACTGGAGAGTATCTGATTGATTCTCGAGGTTGCGGTCATTGTCCTGTTCCTGTTTTGGGCAGGTACGCTGGCAATGTTCCTGGCGTACATTCGCGGTCAAGAGCAGATCGCCGCACAACAGACCCAAGGCGATGCGCTGCGCGATCAGCGCATCAAGGACCTGGGCAAACGCGTCGACGATTACCAGAACGGCAACGTGCGCATGGGTGAAGACTTGCATGAGCTTCGCGCGGTGGTCGGGCCGTTGCCAGACAAACTGGCACAGTTGGAACAACGCGATCCTTCAAGCCTGTCGTTTGCTCAGGCAGCGCGGTTAGTCGGAATGGGCGCCAGCGTCAACGAACTGACCCAGTCCTGCGGCTTGACCCAGGCGGAGGCGGAGTTGATGAGTAAGCTTCACAAGAACTGAGTTTTGCGATCTGGCTGATGTCGCTTTCGCTGGCAAGCCAGCTCCTACAGGTTCACGCCGATACCGAACTGTAGGAGCTGGCTTACCAGCGAAGGCGTCCTCGAAATTTCAGTAGTCTTCCCCAGGATCCGACGCATTCCTCTCTATCCTCAGACGGGTACTACTCCGTCGTAGCCTCCTGCCTATCGCTTTTTCAGATCCCGCTATCTTGTGATTGCAACCCGCCATCAGTAGGTTGAGCATCTTGTTCAAACCTATTCAGTGCCAGGAAGGCTTATGCTCGACATTTTGCGCGGTACACCGCTGTGGGTTCATGCGGTTTTTCTGATCCTGACTTATTACGGTGTCATTGCCTGCTTCAAGAATCAGGTGTCGAAAAGGGCATTGCAGATATCGCCCGTGATATTCGTGACCCTGTCCCTGGCTTCGCTGAATCTCTCCCAAGGTGTAGTCATTCCACTCTCGGCCTATGTAATCGGGTTATTGGCGGGATGGTTGCAGGCACTGCGCTTTTTCTCGTACAGCAATGTGCAGCGCGAGGGGGAACATCTGGTTCTGCCTGGCACAATCAAGGTACTGATGGTGTATTGGGGCTTCTTTGCATGGCGTTACTACCTTGGCTGTCAGGCAGCGATGTATCCGGAAATGGCCAATGAATTACCGATGACGGCATGGTCGGCACTGGGGGCTGGCCTTATCAATGGATTGATTGTCGGTCGCAGTCTCAAGCTTTTGCGCTTTTTTGTAGGAGCTGGCGTAAGTGTATAGCCAACACACGTTCATATGACCGACGGTGTGTGGTTCTGCTCGTCGACTGCATCCAGTATTTGCCGTACCCGATCTGTAACAGACATGTCCCCTCAAGCTTCAAGGCAGCACAAGTAAGCACAGGCAGCCATTCCTGATGCCTGGCCAAGCTCCGTTCGGGAACGCCTCCCTCATCATACTGAACTGCCCAAGCCAGAAACTCCGGCTTTGCTTGACCGGAGCGTTTTATCTCTCGACGTTTCAGTCTCTCTGACGTTCGATATCTTCGTTTTAACCCAATATTTTGAAGCGCTTTTACAGATGGCGATACATATATTCAGTATTTAATCGGCTCAGAGGAGTGTTCAATAAGCGTATCCCGTTCTAATGTAGGGAATGACTTAAATTTTTCGGCCTCGGCCTTATGTAAAGGAGATTCAGATGAGCAGTGTTCGTGACCGTACAACTGGTTCCATAATAGAGTTTGATCCTGAGTCAATGTATGGGTTCGTAACAATATCAAGCATTGCTGGTAAAAAGGCGCGATTTCGACAACAACAATATAATAGTCTGGGTTGGCCGGAAGTTGGAGTTCGGGTTTCTTACGTTCTTAATCAAATTGGAGCAGGAGAAGATCCTCTCTACACTGCTGAAAATCTTCTTCGACTCCCCTGAGTGACAGCCACCCGTTGACGGATGGACTGATGGGCGGAGTGTGATAATCGCAGGCGGGTATAGACAGGATTTTATGAGGGTTATCTGATCAAAACGTTGCCGTGACAGATATCGATAGGATGGTGCTTTCATTCTGATGTTGTAGTGGTGATATCACGCTCCATCTTCGGCGCCTCCGGATCCTGCCCCGCCGGAAACTTCCCCTTCAAATTCCACGCAAACGCAATGATCTCGGCAATCGTCCGATACAGCTCCTGCGGAATGCTGTCCCCCAGTTCCATCCGCGCCAGCAATCTCACCAGTTCGGCGTTTTCGTAGATCGGCACTTCGCAGTCGCGGGCAATGCGCAGGATTTCTTCCGCCAGCGCTTCGTCGCCCTTGGCGGTGAGGGTCGGGGCGTGGGTGCCGTCGTATTTGAGGGCGATGGCCTGTCGTGGGGCGTTGGGGTTTTTCATGCGGTTTCGTCGACCCAGCGTTGTTCGAGGCGGGTTTGCGGGCCTTGGGGTGGTGTGCCGAGGTGGCAATCGAGGTCGCCGACGTTCAGGCCGGCGGACAGCAAACGGTCACGCAGCCCGGCGAGATTGCTTTCGATCAGGCTGGCGGTGTACGGCCGTTCGGCCCAGAGCTGGCTGGAGAGGCTGCCCTTGATCAGTTGCGCCTGGATTTGCAGCGGCCCCAGAGGTTCCATGACGAAGGCCAGTTCCACACGCCACAGCTGTTGCTTGGGTTCGCGTTCTTCGCGACGCTCCTTAGGCTGTTCGTTTTCGGGTGAGTCTTCACGCTGGAACTTGACCTGCAAGGGCACGATGTCTTGCATGCTGCGCATCGGGATTTCCAGCTGCCAGGTGCTCATCAGCCGCCCGTCGGCGGTTACGCCGGTCTGTTCCAGGCTCGACAGTTGATGGCTTTGCAGGCGTGAAACTGCGGCGGCGGCCAGGCGCAGCAGGTGTTCGAGGTCGTTTTCACCGTCGGAGCCTTGCAACAGGCGCTCGGGCAGCGGGAAACCGCTCGGCGACGGTTTGGCACTGACCTGGCCGAGCATGCCCAGGGCATTGCGGACAAAATTCGGCATGGCCTGGGCCAGGGTATTGGCGGCGATGATCGCGCCGAGGCTGGTGTTGGCCGGCAAGCCCTGACTCAGTTGCGCGACCAGTTTGAGCAAATCGCCTTTCATGTCCGGCGTTAGCGTCGGGTTTTGCCCGCTCAGCAGTTTGCTTTCGAGGAAAGCGCCGCTGCCGGCCAGCGCCAGCGCCAGGCCCTTGGCGGTGCTCAATTGCTGGACATCCGGCAGGCCGGCGAGCAGGCGGGCGGCGGCACTGCGCAGTTCGGCGGAGGTCTGGTCCGAGGCGGGAAGGTTCTGCAGCAGCTTGAGCAAGCCATCCAGCGAACCCTGGCGGCTTTGCTGATCGACCAGTTGCCGGGTCACCGCCAGTTGTTCCTGGCGGCTGCTCAGTGGCACGAATTTCACGGTCTGGGCGTCCTGCACCTGAGCGCTCAACAAGGTACCGATGCGCAAGGGCTGCGGACTGTCGATGTTCAGGGTGCTGCCGCTCAGTGCGGTATTGAGCAAGCTCACCATCGAGCGAAACACCATGGGCTGGCCGGGTACCTGCGGCAGCACTTGCGAGGTCAGCACTTTGCCCTGCAACAGAGTGCCGACGGGCAGTTGCGCGGTGTCGAGGCGGGTGAGGGTGGCGACGTTGGAGGCAATGGCCTGTTGTACCGTCACGGCCAGGCTGCCGGCCGAGGGCTGGGTGACGACCAGCGTGGTGCCCTGGGCCAGTGGTTGATTACTGGTGGTCTGGACCGTAGTCTGGCGGCCGCTGTCGAGGGTGACTTTGAGCAGCATCTGGAAAGTCTGATCCACCTGCTTGAGCGACAAGACTTCAGCCTGGGCGGTTTGACCGACGCTGATCAGCCCCTCCACCGGCGTCAGCAACTTGAGCAACTCACCGCTGACCACCGGCGGGCGTGACGTCGCCGGGAGGGATTGCGGTAGTGGGAGGATGTTCATTTCGCCTGTCATACGCGGTCACAACCTGAGGAAAATCCACTCTTTGGAGTAAGGTATGGCATGTATAATGCCGCGCCGTTGTATCCAAAAATGGCAAAACTTTGCAATTGTTTGACGCAGCTCTCTAGAACAAGACGTCATTGCATCTATGCTGCATCTCTTTAACGGCCGCGCCAGAGCCGACTTGAACCGTATAAGGCCCGTGAACCCTTGACCAGTCCTGTCCTGCAAACCGTTGCCCTTGCCTGTGAGCGAGACCTTCGGCTGCTCTTCGAAAATCTCGATTTGAGACTGGCCAGTGGCGAAATGGTGCAAATCAGCGGCCCCAACGGCAGCGGCAAGACCAGCCTGTTGCGCCTGCTCTCGGGGCTGATGCAGCCGACCGCCGGTCAGGTGCTGCTCAACGGCCAGCCGCTGAACGAACAACGCGGAGAGCTGGCGCGCAGCCTGCTGTGGATCGGCCATGCTGCCGGGATCAAGGACTTGCTGACGCCGGAAGAGAACCTGAGCTGGCTGTGTGCCTTGCACCATCCGGCGACTCATGCGGCGATCTGGCAGGCACTGGCCGCGGTCGGGCTGCGTGGATTCGAGGATGTGCCTTGCCACACCCTGTCCGCTGGTCAGCAGCGCCGCGTCGCCTTGGCGCGCCTGTATCTGGACAGTCCGCCGCTATGGATCCTCGATGAACCCTTTACCGCCCTCGACAAGCAGGGCGTGGCACAGCTTGAATCTCATCTGGCCGGCCACTGCGAACGTGGCGGCATGGTGGTGTTGACCACTCATCACACGCTGAGCCGGATGCCGGCCGGTTATCGCGACATCGATCTGGGGAGCTGGGCCGTATGAGTGTTTTCGGCCTGTTGGTCGCCCGCGAAGCTCGTCTGCTATTCCGCCGTCCGGCGGAGCTGGCCAATCCGCTGGTGTTCTTTGCCATCGTCGTTTCCCTGTTCCCGTTGGCGGTCGGTCCCGAGTCTCAATTGTTGCAAACCTTGTCTCCGGGGCTGGTCTGGGTCGCGGCACTTTTATCGGTCCTGCTCTCGCTGGACGGGCTYTTCCGCAGTGATTTCGARGATGGATCGCTCGAGCAGTGGGTCCTTTCGCCGCACCCCCTGGCTCTTCTGGTTTTGGCCAAGGTGCTGGCACACTGGGCTTTTTCCGGCCTGGCACTGGTTTTGCTGGCGCCCTTGCTGGCGCTGATGCTCGGTTTGCCTGCCGCCTGTCTGCCAGTGTTGCTGCTTTCGTTGCTGCTCGGTACACCAGTACTGAGCCTGCTCGGTGCGGTGGGCGCGGCGCTGACGGTCGGTTTGAAGCGCGGTGGCCTGTTACTGGCACTGCTGATTCTGCCACTGTACATCCCGGTATTGATCCTTGGCAGTGGCGCCTTGCAGGCTGCCTTGCAGGGGATGCCGGCGACCGGTTATCTCCTGTGGCTTGGCAGCCTGACCGCCCTGGCGATAACCCTGACACCTTTTGCAATAGCCGCTGGCCTGAAGATCAGCGTCGGCGAATAATAATGAGGCCTGATCAAAATTTGATCACTTTTTTTGAAGAAAGGCAGACCCTGGCTCTTCACAGTAAAGAGCAACCGTGATGGAAACAGTATGAATTGGACGTGGTTTCACAAGCTCGGCTCGCCCAAATGGTTTTACGGCATCAGCGGCAAAATGTTGCCCTGGCTGAGCGTCGCGGCGTTGCTGCTGATCAGTGTTGGCGTGGTCTGGGGCCTGGCCTTCGCGCCGCCGGACTATCAGCAGGGCAATAGCTTTCGCATCATCTACATCCACGTCCCGGCCGCCATGCTGGCCCAGTCCATCTACGTGATGCTGGCCGTGTGCGGTATCGTCGGCCTCGTGTGGAAGATGAAACTGGCCGACGTCGCCTTGCAATGCGCGGCGCCTATCGGCGCGTGGATGACCGCGGTGGCGCTGGTCACCGGGGCGATCTGGGGCAAACCGACCTGGGGCTCGTGGTGGGTCTGGGATGCACGCCTTACGTCTATGCTTATCCTGCTGTTCCTGTACTTCGGTCTCATTGCGCTGGGCAACGCCATCAGCAATCGTGACAGCGCGGCCAAGGCCTGCGCGGTGCTGGCGATTGTCGGTGTGATCAACATCCCGATCATCAAATACTCGGTGGAGTGGTGGAACACCCTGCACCAGGGCGCGACCTTCACCCTCACCGAAAAACCGGCGATGCCTGCCGAGATGTGGCTGCCATTGCTGCTGACGGCGCTGGGTTTCTACTGTTTCTTCGGCGCGGTCCTGTTACTGCGCATGCGCCTTGAAGTGCTCAAGCGCGAAGCCCGGGCCAGTTGGGTCAAAGCCGAAGTGGAAAACAGCCTGGAGGTCGCTCGATGAGTTTTGCTTCATTCGGCGACTTCATCGCCATGGGTCATCATGGCCTGTATGTCTGGTCAGCCTATGGCATCTGCCTGGCGGTGTTGGTCCTCAACGTGGCGGCGCCGATCCTGGCCCGCAAGCGGTATCTGCAACAAGAGGCGCGTCGTTTGCGCCGGGAGAACGGCAAGTGAATCCGCTGCGCAAAAAGCGTCTTATCATCATTTTCGCGATCCTGGTCGGGGTCGGCGCTGCCGTCGGCCTGGCCCTGAGCGCCCTGCAGCAGAACATCAATCTGTTCTACACACCGACCCAGATCGCCAACGGTGAAGCCCCACAAGACACGCGCATTCGTGCCGGCGGCATGGTCGAGAAGGGCTCGCTGGAGCGTTCCAGTGATTCCCTGGACGTGAAGTTCGTCGTCACCGACTTCAACAAATCCGTGACCATCACTTATCGCGGCATCCTGCCGGACCTGTTCCGCGAAGGGCAGGGCATCGTCGCTCTGGGCAAGCTCAATGCCGATGGCGTGGTGGTGGCCGATGAAGTGCTGGCCAAGCACGATGAGAAGTACATGCCGCCGGAAGTGACCAAGGCGTTGAAAGACAGCGGTCAATCGGCTCCAACGCCCGCGAAGGAGGGTTGATCCATGACATCCGGCATCTTTATTCCCGAGCTTGGCCACCTGGCGATGATCCTGGCCCTGTGCTTCGCCCTGGCTCAGGCCGTGGTGCCGCTGTTCGGTGCCTGGCGCGGTGACCGCCTGTGGATGAGCCTGGCCCAGCCGGCCGCTTGGGGGCAATTCACCTTTCTGCTGTTCGCCTTCGGTTGCCTGACCTACGCCTTCATGGTCGATGACTTCTCCGTGGCCTACGTGGCCAACAACTCCAACAGCGCGTTGCCGTGGTACTACAAGTTCAGCGCCGTGTGGGGTGCCCACGAAGGTTCCTTGTTGTTGTGGGCCTTGATTCTCGGCGGCTGGACCTTCGCGGTGTCGGTATTCTCCCGGCAGTTGCCACAGGTCATGCTGGCCCGCGTGCTGGCGGTGATGGGCATGATCAGCACCGGTTTCCTGCTGTTCCTTATCATGACCTCCAACCCGTTCAAGCGCATCCTGCCGCAAGTGCCCAGCGACGGTGCCGACCTCAACCCCTTGCTGCAAGACATCGGCCTGATCGTTCACCCGCCGATGCTGTACATGGGCTACGTCGGTTTCTCGGTGGCCTTCGCCTTCGCCATCGCCGCGCTGATGGGCGGTCGCCTGGATGCCGCGTGGGCGCGTTGGTCGCGTCCGTGGACCATTGTTGCCTGGGCGTTCCTCGGCATCGGCATCACCCTCGGTTCTTGGTGGGCGTACTACGAGCTCGGCTGGGGCGGCTGGTGGTTCTGGGACCCGGTGGAAAACGCCTCGTTCATGCCATGGCTGGTGGGCACTGCACTGATTCACTCGTTGGCGGTCACGGAAAAGCGTGGCGTGTTCAAGAGCTGGACCGTGTTGTTGGCCATCGCCGCATTCTCCTTGAGTCTGCTCGGTACTTTCCTCGTGCGTTCCGGCGTGCTGACCTCGGTGCACGCCTTTGCCTCCGATCCGGAGCGCGGCGTGTTCATCCTGATTTTCCTGCTGTTCGTGGTCGGTGGTTCGTTGACGCTGTTCGCCCTGCGCGCGCCGGTGGTCAAGAGCCAGGTCGGCTTCAACCTCTGGTCCCGGGAAACCTTGCTGCTGGGCAACAACCTGGTGCTGGTAGTCGCGGCCTCGATGATCCTGCTCGGTACCTTGTACCCGCTGATTCTGGACGCCATGACCGGCGCCAAGCTGTCCGTCGGCCCGCC
The DNA here is from genome assembly GCF_056402055.1 of Pseudomonas sp. P4_C4. Classification (NCBI taxonomy): domain Bacteria; kingdom Pseudomonadati; phylum Pseudomonadota; class Gammaproteobacteria; order Pseudomonadales; family Pseudomonadaceae; genus Pseudomonas; species Pseudomonas sp. P4_C4. Next base: position 124,181 of record NZ_JBFUID010000007.1, read on the forward strand.
GTACTTCAACGCGCTGTTCATTCCGTTGATGGCGTTGCTGATGATGGTGATGGCGGTCGGCGTGATCGTGCGCTGGAAAGACACCCCGGTGAAATGGCTGGTGAGCATGCTCACCCCGGTCTTGCTCGGCAGCGCCGCGCTGGCAGTAGTGGCCGGCGTCGCCTACGGCGATTTCAACTGGGCGGTGCTCGCAACCTTCATGCTCGCTGCCTGGGTGCTGTTGGCCGGTGTGCGAGACATCTTCGACAAGACCCGCCACAAAGGGCTGATCAAGGGCCTGCCAACCCTGACCCGCAGTTACTGGGGCATGCAGGTTGCGCACCTGGGCATTGCCGTGTGTGCGCTGGGTGTCGTGCTGTCGAGCCAGAACAGTGCCGAGCGCGACCTGCGCCTGGCGCCGGGCGAGTCCATGGACCTGGCCGGTTATCACTTCATCTTCGAAGGTGCCAAGCACTTCGAAGGCCCGAACTTCACGTCCGACAAGGGCACCGTCCGGGTGATCCGCAACGGCAAGGAAGTCAGCGTGCTGCACCCGGAAAAACGCCTGTACACCGTGCAGAACTCGGTGATGACCGAAGCGGGCATCGACGCCGGATTCACCCGCGACCTCTACGTCGCCCTCGGTGAACCCTTGGGTAACGGCGCCTGGGCTGTGCGCGTGCACGTCAAACCGTTCGTGCGCTGGATCTGGTTCGGTGGTTTGCTGACAGGTTTCGGTGGATTGCTGGCGGCGCTGGATCGGCGTTATCGGGTCAAGGTCAAAAGCCGCGTGCGCGAAGCACTGGGCATGTCGGGAGCCACTGCATGAAGCGTTGGTTGATGTTGTTGCCACTGGCGATTTTTCTGGTGGTTGCTGTATTCCTTTACCGTGGGTTGTACCTGGATCCGGCCGAGCTGCCCTCGGCCATGATCAACAAGCCGTTCCCGGAGTTTTCCCTGCCGACGGTGCAGGGCGACAAGGCCCTGACCAAGGCTGACATTCTGGGCAAACCGGCGCTGGTCAACGTCTGGGGCACCTGGTGCATTTCCTGCCGGGTCGAGCACCCGGTGTTGAACAAGCTGGCCCAGCAAGGCGTGGTGATCTACGGCATCAACTACAAGGACGTCAACGCCGATGCCTTGAAGTGGCTGACGGACTTCCACAACCCGTATGTACTGGACATTCGTGACGACCAAGGCTCACTGGGCCTGAATCTCGGCGTGTATGGCGCACCGGAAACCTTCTTCATCGACGCCAAGGGCATCATCCGCGACAAGTTTGTCGGCGTGATCGACGAGCAGGTCTGGCGCGAAAAACTGGCGGCCAAGTACCAGGCGCTGGTCGACGAGGCCAAGCCATGAAGCGCTGGATCGCTGCCATTGTCCTGGGCTTGAGCCTGGCGGGCGTGGCCCACGCGGCCATCGACACCTACGAGTTCGCCAAGGAAGGAGATCGCGAGCGTTTCCGCGAGCTGACCAAGGAGCTGCGTTGCCCCAAGTGCCAGAATCAGGACATCGCCGATTCCAACGCACCGATTGCCGCCGACCTGCGCAAAGAGATTTTTCGCATGCTGGGCGAGGGCAAGGACAACCAGCAGATCATCGACTTCATGGTCGATCGCTACGGTGATTTCGTCCGCTACAAGCCTGCGCTGAACGCCAAGACCGCCTTGCTCTGGTTCGGCCCCGCCGGCCTGCTGCTGGGCGGTGTGGTGATCATCGCGGTGATCGTCCGCCGTCGTCGCGTGCAACGCGCCAGCACCCCGGGCTCGCTTTCTGCCGAGGAGCGCTCGCGCCTCGACCACCTGTTGGATAAAACCAAGAATGATTGATTTCTGGCTCGCTGCAGGTCTGCTGCTTCTGGTGGCCCTGAGTTTTCTGTTGATCCCGGTGCTGCGCAGTCGTCGTGCCCAGCGCGAAGAGGATCGTACCGCCCTGAACGTCGCGCTGTATCAGGAGCGCGTGGCTGAGTTGCAGACTCAGCAGGAAGAGGGCGTGCTCGATGCGGCGCAAATGGACGCCGGTCGCGCGGAAGCTGCCCGTGAATTGCTGGCGGACACCGAGGGCGTCGAAGCGCCGCAGGTCTCGCGCCTGGGCAAACCCTTGCCATTGCTGGCGGCCGTTCTGGTGCCGGTGCTGGGCCTGGGGCTGTACATGCATTACGGCGCCAGCGACAAGGTTGAGCTGACCCGCGAGTTCGCCCAGGCGCCGCAGACGATGGAAGAGATGACCAAACGACTGGAGCGCGCGGTTGCCGCACAACCGGATTCCGCCGAAGGCACGTACTTCCTCGGTCGCACCTACATGGCTCAGGATCGCCCGGCGGACGCGGCGAAGATGTTCGAACGCACGGTGAACCTGGCCGGCCGCCAGCCCGAGCTGCTCGGCCAATGGGCCCAGGCCCAGTACTTCGCCGATGACAAGAAGTGGTCGGACAAGGTCCAGGCCCTGACCGACGAAGCGCTCAAGACCGATCCGAAAGAAGTCACCAGCCTTGGCCTGCTCGGTATTGCCGCGTTTGAAAGCGAGCGTTATCAGGACGCCATCGATTACTGGAATCGCCTGTTGGCGCAGTTGCCGCCGCAAGACAAGTCTCGCGAGGCGCTGCAAGGCGGGATTGCCCGGGCCACGGAGAAGCTGGTGGCCAGTGGCGGCAAGGTTGCGCAGGCACCGGCGGCCAAGGCCTCGGCGTTGCTCAAGGTCAGCGTCGATCTGGCAGCGGACCTCAAGACCAAGGTCCAGCCTGGCGACAGCGTGTTCATCTTCGCCCGTGCGATCTCCGGTCCTCCGGCCCCGCTGGCGGTCAAGCGCATGACGGTGGCCGACCTGCCGGTGACCGTCGAACTGGGCGATGCCGACGCGATGATGCCGCAATTGAAACTGTCGAACTTCCCTGAAGTCCAACTGGTTGCGCGCATTTCCCGCGCCGGCAAACCGACCGCCGGCGAATGGATCGGTCGCAGCCAGCCCCTGGCCAGCAGCACCACTGCGCCGCAAACACTGACCATCGACAGCCCGGACAAATAACAGGAAAACGCAATCATGACCGCATTCGCTCGTATCACCCTGCTCAGCGTCGTTATGGGGTTAAGCGCTTGTGCGGTCCAGCAACCACCGGAACAACAGGCACCACCACCGTTCCCGCCGTCGCAGCCCAGCCCTACGCCATCGACTTCGCCTGTACCGAGCAAGCCGAGCATCCCGGCCAAACCCTCCAAGCCGTTGCCACGCACTTCTGCGAGCTTCGCGCCACCACCCGGGGGCAACAGCCATTGGGATCCGAAGCTTGGGGTGTATGTGCTCGATGATCAGCCCAATACCTTTTATCGCCAGCGTACCTATTACCGTTGGGATAACGGCTGGAGCCGGTCGATCAGTCCGAAGGGGCCGTGGGAGGAGACGGATATTCACGGTGTACCGGGTGGCCTGGGGCGGCAATTCGGGCAGTAACGCACTAAGGCGACTTTCGGGTCGCCTTTTTTGTGCCTGCTGAATAATCCGGTTCAACCCCCAATCCCTGTAGGAGCTGGTTTGCCAGCGAAGGCGGCCTGACAGCCGGCCTGTCTTTTGTTGACAGTGTGCATATCCGTTTCTGCGGTAACGGCGGCTGGCGGTTTCGCCCTTACGGCGAGTCCCTTTTGGCAAACGCCCCAAAAGGAACCAAAAGGTCTCGCCCCGAACGTACGGCCCCTCGCTAAGGCTCGGGGTTCCTTCGCTCCGGTATTCATCCGGGGGCATTGCCCTCCGGTCGGCTKCGCTTCGACCTACATGCAATGAGTTCGACTGCGTCGAACGGCGCTGCGCGCCCATCCCCGGATGAACRCCTCCACTCAGCCTCCCGAGGGGGCGGGTGGATCAAGATCAAGAGCTGCAGGCGAGCTAACGCTCGGCCTGTTGAGTGGTGAGGAGCGTGGGTGTACGCCGGTCTGCCTTTGCTCTTCTGTAGGAGCGAGCCTGCTCGCGAAGGCGGCCTGACAGCCGACCTGATTTCGCGGATGTATCACTCCGTAGGAGCTGCCGAAGGCTGCGATCTTTTGATCTTGCTTGTAAAAAATAAGGCCAAAAGATCGCAGCCTCGTTGCACTCGACAGCTCCTACAGGGAAACACGCACGCATCAGAACCAGGCCGGCCGGTAGGCCGCCTCGGGCGCTGTTGCGGTACACGCCCCCTCGTGAGGCCGAGTGGAGGTTCTGCGCAGTGGGCAACCCGGCATGGATGCCGGGTTAGCCGCCGCCGGCCCAGAGTGTGTAAAAACTCCAAAGCAAACCCTTGCTATGATTGCCCCGGATTTCATCGCAAGGGTTGCCCATGAAACGCTTCATTCAAGGTGAACACCGAGGTCAAAGGACCCTGCTCCCCGAGAGCCTGGACGATTACGTCAGCGAGACTAATCCGGTGCGTGTTGTCGATGTCTTCGTTGATGAACTTGACCTGATCACCTTGGGTTTTGAAAGTGCTATCCCTGCTGAAACTGGCCGACCTGCCTACCATCCGACAGTCATGCTGAAGATCTACATC
>NZ_JBFUID010000008.1:0-123910 GCF_056402055.1 Pseudomonas sp. P4_C4
GGGGTCACGGTCAGTACCTGCCCGCGCTCGCCGAGCCTGCGCAGCAACTGGCCGACGATTTCTGCAGTCGGACCACCGATACCAACGTCCACTTCGTCGAACACCAGGGTGGGAACGCGAGATGTCTGCGCGGTGATGACCTGAATCGCCAGGCTGATCCGCGACAGTTCGCCCCCGGATGCGACTTTTGCCAAAGCTTTCAATGGTTGGCCCGGGTTGGCGCTGACCAGTAATTCAACCTGTTCAAGTCCGTTAGGCAGCAGTTCGTCGCTACTGTTTGGACGCAGCTCGATGGTGAATCGCCCACCAGGCATGCCCAGGCGCTGGATCTCCAGTTCCACGGCGCTGGCCAGGCTGCTCGAGGCTTGATGACGCAGATCGCTCAGTTCGCGAGCCTTTTCCTGATAATGGCGAGCGTATGAAGACAGCTCATCGCTTAGCCGCTCGATGGATTCGTCGTTGGCATTCAGGGTTTCGATTTCATCCAGCAGTTTCTGCTGCATCTCGGCGACTTCGGTCGGCTGGATGCGGTGTTTGCGCGCAAGGGTGTAGATCGCGTCGAGGCGCTCTTCGAGGTATTGAAGGCGCGACGGGTCGGCGTCGAAATTGTCGAGGAAGCGGTTCAGCTCGCCAACAGCCTCTTCAACCTGGATCTGTGCACTGGTCAACAAGCTGCTGGCTTCGCCCAGTGCACCAATCGAACTGTTCACGCTGGACAGGCGGTTGAGGCTGGCGGTGAGGGCGTTCAGTACATTCCCGGAATCGCTTTCACTGCATTGCTCGACGACTTGCCGGCAGATGCCCAGCAGGGTTTCGGCGTTGGTCAGGTTCTTGTGTTCCTGCTCTAGCTGCTCCAGTTCGTTGTCGCCAAGGCCGAGGTTTTCCAGTTCTTCGAGTTGATAGCTGAGCAGCTGATGGCGAGCGCGTTGTTCGTCGCCGGAGTTGGAGAGTCGCTCCAGCTCCTGGCGAGTCTGGCGCCAGCGCTGTGCGGCAAGCTGCACCTGGCGGGCAAGGTCCGTGGCCCCGGCGTACTCGTCGAGCAGGCGGCGATGGGTGTCGGTCTTGAGCAGGGATTGGTGTTCGTGCTGGCTGTGGATGTCGATCAGCAGCTCGCCCAGCGCCTTGAGGTCGCCAAGCGGGCAGGGTGTGCCGTTGATGTAGCCACGCGAGCGCCCTTCGGATGTGATGACCCGGCGCAGGATGCACGGGCCGTCGTTTTCGAGGTCGCGTTCGGCCAGCCAGGCGCTTGCTTCCGGAATGTCGACCAGATCGAAGGTGGCCAGGATGTCGGCCTTGTCGGCGCCGGGGCGGACCACGCCGCTGTCGGCGCGATCACCCAGGGTCAGGCCCAGCGCGTCGAGCATGATCGACTTGCCCGCGCCGGTTTCCCCGGTGATCACGCTCATCCCGCGATCGAGTTCGAGATCGAGATGTTCAACGATGGCGTAGTTGTGTACGGACAGGTGCACCAGCATATGGGCCGCTCCCAGGTGTTAGGTCTGGTTATTTATACAGTGTTTTGTTTCTGGCTGACAATGCCCCTCGTTAGCTCGATTCGCTCGACCCGACGAAAGCCTTATCGCGACCGGGAATGACAAAGCAGTTGTTTTTTGTAGGGTTAATCGTCGGCGCCCCTTGAAGCCGGATTTTGCGGCCCCATATAGCTGGGCAGAAGCGCGAGTTGAGCTCGCGGACGATATTGAAAGGAGAAATCTATGGCTGACGAACAGACAGTGGATACGCAAAACCCAGACGCCAACCAGGCGCCCGAGGCTTCGGGTGAAGACCTGGCGGCTCGTGTACAAGTGCTCGAAGAGCAACTGGCAGGCGCTCAGGATCAGGCTTTGCGTGTAGCCGCCGATCTGCAGAACGTCCGCCGTCGCGCCGAGCAGGATGTGGAGAAGGCTCACAAGTTCGCGCTGGAAAAATTCGCCGGCGACCTGCTGCCGATCGTCGACAGCCTGGAGCGCGGCCTGGAACTGTCCAGCCCGGACGACGAAAGCATCCGTCCGATGCGCGAGGGCATCGAGCTGACCCTGAAAATGTTCCAGGACACCCTCAAGCGTTATCAGCTTGAAGCGATCGATCCGCATGGCGAACCGTTCAACGCCGTTCAACATCAGGCGATGGCCATGCAGGAAAGCGCCGATGTCGAGCCGAACAGCGTTCTGAAGGTGTTCCAGAAGGGCTATCAGCTCAATGGTCGCTTGCTGCGCCCGGCGATGGTCGTGGTCAGCAAGGCGCCTGCGCCGGTTTCGCCTTCGATTGACGAGCAGGCTTGAAATCCGCCGCAAGGCCCCCATTTATAAGTCAAGCGTTTAAGTGCTACCGCAGTTAGCCACCACTGCTGCGGCAACCAAATCCAAAGTTTCGGGAGAGTGAACATGGGCAAAATTATCGGTATCGACCTGGGGACTACCAACTCCTGCGTCTCCGTGCTGGAAAACGGCAAGGCAAAAGTTATTGAAAACGCTGAAGGCGCGCGTACCACGCCGTCGATCATCGCTTACGCCAACGATGGCGAAATTCTGGTTGGCCAATCGGCCAAGCGTCAGGCTGTGACCAATCCGCATAACACCCTGTATGCGGTGAAGCGTCTGATCGGTCGTCGTTTCGACGAAGAAGTCGTGCAGAAAGACATTCAGATGGTCCCTTACAAGATCGTCAAGGCTGACAACAGCGACGCCTGGGTTGAAGTGAACGGCCAGAAAATGGCACCGCCACAAATCTCGGCTGAAATCCTGAAGAAAATGAAGAAGACCGCCGAAGACTACCTCGGCGAGACTGTGACTGAAGCGGTGATCACCGTTCCGGCCTACTTCAACGACAGCCAGCGTCAAGCCACCAAGGACGCCGGCCGCATCGCCGGTCTGGACGTAAAACGTATCATCAACGAACCAACCGCAGCTGCTCTGGCTTACGGTATGGACAAGGCGAAGGGCGATCACACCGTGATCGTTTACGACTTGGGCGGTGGTACTTTCGACGTTTCCGTGATCGAGATCGCTGAAGTCGATGGCGAGCACCAGTTCGAAGTATTGGCCACCAACGGTGACACGTTCCTGGGTGGTGAGGACTTTGACATTCGTCTGATCGACTACCTCGTCGACGAATTCAAGAAAGAAAGCGGCATGAACCTCAAGGGTGATCCGCTGGCCATGCAGCGCCTGAAAGAAGCCGCTGAAAARGCCAAGATCGAGCTGTCTTCCGCTCAGTCGACCGACGTGAACCTGCCGTACATCACTGCGGACGCCACCGGTCCTAAGCACTTGAACGTGAAGATCTCCCGCGCCAAGCTCGAAGCGCTGGTGGAAGACCTGGTTCAGCGCACCATCGAACCTTGCCGCATCGCTCTGAAAGACTCCGGTATCGACGTTGGTGCGATCAACGACGTGATCCTGGTAGGCGGTCAGACCCGTATGCCTCTGGTGCAGAAGCTGGTAACCGAGTTCTTCGGTAAAGAAGCTCGTAAAGACGTTAATCCGGACGAAGCTGTTGCCATGGGTGCTGCTATCCAGGGCGCCGTACTGGCTGGCGACGTGAAAGACGTTCTGCTGTTGGACGTTAGCCCGCTGACCCTGGGTATCGAAACCATGGGTGGCGTGATGACCGCGCTGATCGAGAAAAACACCACGATTCCTACCAAGAAATCGCAAGTGTTCTCGACTGCCGACGACAACCAGGGTGCCGTGACCATTCACGTGCTGCAAGGTGAGCGTAAGCAAGCGGCGCAGAACAAGTCCTTGGGCAAGTTCGACCTGGCCGAGATTCCACCAGCTCCACGTGGTGTGCCGCAGATCGAAGTGACCTTCGACATCGACGCCAACGGCATCCTGCACGTAGGTGCGAAGGACAAGGCTACCGGCAAGACTCAGTCGATCGTGATCAAGGCTAACTCCGGTCTGTCCGACGAAGAAATCGAGCGCATGGTGCGTGATGCCGAGGCGAACGCCGAGGAAGACCGCAAGTTCGAAGAGCTGGCCGCTGCCCGCAACCAGGGTGATGCACTGGTTCACTCGACGCGCAAAATGGTTACCGATGCCGGCGATAAAGTGACCGCTGAAGAGAAGACTGCAATCGAAGCTGCCGTAGTTGCCCTGGAAGCCGCCGTCAAAGGCGACGACAAGGCTGCTATCGACGCCAAGGTTGAAGAGCTGTCGAAAGTCTCCGCTCCAGTGGCGCAGAAGATGTACGCCGAACAGGCTCAGCCTGCTGAAGGCGCGGCACCGCACGACGACAAGGCGGAAAAGGCTGACGACGTTGTCGACGCCGAGTTCGAAGAAGTCAAAGACCACAAGTAAGTTGTTGGTCGGCCGGTTGACTGCCTTCAGGCGGTGACTGGTAGGATGTCGCCGCGCGGGAGCTTGCTCCCGCGTTGGCGTATCTGGAATACGCGAATTTTTACAGCATGCGACAGCGTTCGCGTACTGGTGGTATGGCCGGAAATGCTCCTGCTTTTCGAGCCGCAAGTACCGCAGAATCAAAGACCAGGATCGTTGAATTGACGTGAGTTGGGTCCGGGCCTGTATTGGGGCTCAACGAGTTCGGCAAACTCAGGAGGGTTTTGTCGGACGTCCTCAAGAGTGCAAAGACTTATGGCAAAGCGTGACTATTACGAAGTGTTGGGTGTTGAGCGTGGCTCAAGCGAAGCGGACCTGAAGAAGGCTTACCGTCGCCTGGCGATGAAGCACCACCCGGACCGTAATCCCGATGACAAGGCGTCGGAAGAGATGTTCAAGGAGGCTAACGAGGCCTACGAAGTGCTGTCCGATTCCGGCAAGCGCGCGGCATACGACCAGTATGGCCATGCCGGTGTCGACCCGAGCATGGGTGGCGGCGGTGCCGGTTTCGGTGGTCAGAACTTCTCCGACATCTTTGGCGATGTCTTCAGTGACTTCTTCGGTGGCGGTCGCGGCGGTTCCCGTGGCGGCGCTCAGCGCGGCAGTGACTTGCGCTACACCCTGGAGCTGGACCTCGAAGAGGCGGTGCGCGGTACGACCGTGAATATCCGTGTTCCGACGCTGGTCAACTGCAAGCCTTGCGACGGCTCCGGCGCCAAGAAAGGTTCTGCGCCGGTGACCTGCCCGACTTGCGGCGGTATCGGTCAGGTGCGCATGCAGCAAGGCTTCTTCTCGGTGCAGCAGACCTGCCCGCGCTGCCATGGCCAGGGCAAGATCATTTCCGATCCGTGCGATTCCTGCCACGGCGAAGGTCGTGTCGAAGAGTACAAGACCCTGTCGGTGAAAGTGCCGGCCGGTGTCGATACCGGTGACCGCATTCGTCTGTCCGGCGAAGGCGAGGCGGGCGCTCATGGTGGCCCGACGGGCGACCTGTACGTGGTGATCAATGTGCGCGAGCACTCGATTTTCCAGCGCGATGGCAAACACCTGTTCTGCGAAGTGCCGATCAGCTTCGTCGATGCGGCGCTGGGTGGCGAGCTGGAGATTCCGACCCTTGATGGCAGGGTCAAGCTGAAGATTCCTGAGGGGACTCAGACCGGCAAGCAGTTCCGTGTGCGTGGCAAGGGCGTTGCGCCTGTGCGTGGCGGTGGTGCTGGCGACTTGATGTGCCGCGTGGCGGTCGAGACTCCGGTCAACCTGAGCCGTCGCCAGCGTGAAATGCTCGAGGAATTCCGTAGTTCGCTGGCGGATGACAACAGCCATTCGCCAAAAACCACCGGTTGGTTCGAAGGCGTGAAGCGCTTCTTCGGCGATTTGTAAGGAGACAGGCATGCGACGTATTGCAGTGATGGGCGCCGCCGGGCGCATGGGCAAGACCCTGATTGAAGCCGTGCAGCAAACTCCGGGCGCCGGTCTGACGGCGGCGGTGGATCGTCCCGACAGCACGTTGGTCGGTGCGGATGCCGGTGAGCTGGCTGCACTGGGTCGTATCGGTGTGCCTCTGTCCGGTGATCTGGATCGGGTGGTCGACGAGTTCGACGTGCTGATCGACTTCACTCACCCGACGGTGACCTTGAAGAACCTGGCTTTCTGCCGTAAGCACGGCAAGGCCATGATCATCGGTACCACCGGTTTCAGCGTTGAAGAAAAGCAGTTGCTGGCGGAAGCGGGCAAGGACATTCCGATTGTCTTCGCGGCCAACTTCAGTGTCGGGGTCAACCTGTGCCTGAAGTTGCTCGACACGGCAGCTCGCGTATTGGGCGACGATGTCGACATCGAAATCACCGAAGCTCACCATCGGCATAAAGTCGATGCGCCGTCCGGCACTGCCGTACGCATGGGCGAGGTGATTGCCGATGCGTTGGGCCGCGATCTGAAAAAGGTGGCGGTGTATGGTCGTGAAGGTCAGACCGGCGCTCGTGATCGTGAAACCATCGGTTTCGCCACGGTGCGTGCCGGCGACATCGTCGGTGATCACACTGTGCTGTTCGCCGCCGACGGCGAGCGTGTCGAGATCACTCACAAGGCGTCCAGTCGCATGACGTTCGCCAAGGGTGCGGTGCGTGCTGCATTGTGGCTGGACGGGCGCGAGCCTGGCCTTTACGACATGCAAGACGTGCTCGATCTGCGTTAAGATGCACCCGAAATCGGGCTCGCGCACAGCGTTTGAGCCCGGTTTTGTTCTGCCAAGCGACGTCCTGTCGCATTCTCCAGCCTTTAAGGCTCATTTGCGGTAGACCAAAAAGGCCTTTTTCTGTAAGCTACAGCTTTAGTGTGTCCACTAAAAGCGCGCAGAATAATTCAGTGAAGAAGCGGGGTGACGTGTCCATACGTCACTCCGCTTTTTTACAACCTGCGATCGCCCTTTCAGGCTTTATTTACGGGAGGTCTTCTTGACTAAGCCAGCCATACTCGCCCTTGCTGATGGCAGCATTTTTCGCGGCGAAGCCATTGGAGCCGACGGTCAAACCGTTGGTGAGGTGGTGTTCAACACCGCAATGACCGGCTATCAGGAAATCCTTACCGATCCTTCCTACGCCCAACAAATCGTTACCCTGACTTACCCGCACATCGGCAACACCGGCACCACGCCGGAAGACGCCGAGTCCAACCGCGTCTGGTCTGCCGGCCTGGTCATCCGTGACCTGCCACTGGTGGCGAGCAACTGGCGTAACACGATGTCCCTGTCCGACTACCTGAAGGCCAACAACGTTGTGGCCATCGCCGGTATCGACACCCGCCGCCTGACACGCATCCTGCGTGAAAAAGGCGCGCAGAACGGCTGCATCATGGCTGGCGACAACATTTCCGAAGCCGCCGCCATCGCCGCCGCCCAGGGTTTCCCTGGCCTCAAGGGCATGGACCTGGCGAAAGTCGTCAGCACCAAGGAAAGCTACGAGTGGCGCTCGACTGTCTGGGATCTGAAAACCGACAGCCACGCAACCATCGAAGCCTCCGAGCTGCCGTACCACGTGGTTGCCTACGACTACGGCGTCAAGGTGAACATCCTGCGCATGCTGGTCGAGCGCGGTTGCCGCGTGACCGTCGTGCCTGCACAAACGCCTGCTGCCGATGTGCTGGCACTGAAGCCGGACGGCGTGTTCCTGTCCAACGGCCCTGGTGATCCGGAGCCTTGCGACTACGCGATCCAGGCGATCAAGGACGTGCTGGAAACCGAGATTCCGGTCTTCGGTATCTGCCTCGGTCACCAACTGCTGGCCCTGGCCTCCGGCGCCAAGACCCTGAAAATGGGTCACGGCCACCACGGTGCCAACCACCCCGTCCAGGACCTGGACAGCGGCGTAGTGATGATCACCAGCCAGAACCACGGTTTTGCGGTAGACGAAGCGACCCTGCCAGCCAACGTCCGCGCGATTCACAAATCGCTGTTCGACGGCACCCTGCAAGGTATCGAGCGTACCGACAAGAGCGCCTTCAGCTTCCAGGGTCACCCGGAAGCCAGCCCTGGCCCGAACGACGTAGCGCCATTGTTCGATCGCTTCATCACCGAGATGGCAAAGCGACGCTGATCGCTGGCCCTGATGTAGCGAAGCTTGAGGGTGGTCCCGACACCGGCGGCCCCCTCAAGGCTTCAGAGATTGAACAAGACGGCTTGCCGACTGACCTGCGGATTTGAGTGACAAACCCATGCCAAAACGTACAGACATTAAAAGCATCCTGATTCTTGGCGCTGGCCCGATCGTGATCGGCCAGGCCTGTGAATTCGACTACTCCGGCGCCCAGGCCTGTAAAGCCCTGCGCGAGGAGGGTTACCGCGTCATCCTGGTGAACTCCAACCCGGCCACCATCATGACCGACCCGGCCATGGCCGACGCCACCTACATCGAGCCGATCAAGTGGCAGACCGTTGCCAAGATCATCGAGAAAGAGCGTCCGGACGCGCTGCTGCCGACCATGGGTGGCCAGACCGCCCTGAACTGCGCCCTGGACCTGGAGCGCGAAGGCGTTCTGGAGAAGTTCGGCGTAGAGATGATCGGTGCCAACGCCGACACCATCGACAAGGCTGAAGATCGTTCGCGTTTCGACAAGGCGATGAAATCCATCGGCCTGGCGTGCCCGCGTTCCGGTATCGCCCACAGCATGGAAGAGGCCAATGCGGTCCTCGAGAAGCTCGGCTTCCCGTGCATCATCCGTCCGTCCTTCACCATGGGCGGCACCGGTGGCGGTATCGCTTACAATCGTGAAGAGTTCGAAGAAATCTGCGCCCGTGGTCTGGACCTGTCGCCAACCAAGGAACTGCTGATCGACGAATCGCTGATCGGCTGGAAAGAGTATGAGATGGAGGTTGTCCGCGATAAGAAGGACAACTGCATCATCGTCTGCTCCATCGAAAACTTCGACCCGATGGGCGTGCACACCGGTGACTCGATCACCGTGGCTCCGGCACAGACCCTGACCGACAAGGAATACCAGATCCTGCGTAACGCCTCCCTGGCGGTACTGCGCGAGATCGGCGTGGAAACCGGCGGTTCCAACGTTCAGTTCGGTATCTGCCCGAACACCGGCCGCATGGTCGTGATCGAGATGAACCCGCGTGTATCCCGTTCCTCGGCACTGGCTTCGAAAGCCACCGGCTTCCCGATCGCCAAGGTCGCGGCCAAGCTGGCTGTAGGCTACACCCTCGACGAACTGTCGAACGACATCACCGGCGGCAAGACACCGGCGTCCTTCGAGCCGTCCATCGACTACGTTGTCACCAAGCTGCCACGTTTCGCTTTCGAGAAGTTCCCCAAGGCTGACGCGCGCCTGACCACTCAGATGAAGTCGGTGGGTGAAGTCATGGCCATCGGCCGTACCTTCCAGGAATCCCTGCAGAAAGCCCTGCGCGGTCTGGAAGTGGGCGTTTGCGGTCTGGACGAGAAGGTTGATCTGGCCAACCCGGAAAGCATGAGCGTACTCAAGCGCGAGCTGACCGTGCCGGGTGCCGAGCGTATCTGGTACGTGGCGGACGCAATGCGCGCCGGCATGACCGTCGAAGACATCTTCGGCATGACCATGATCGACCCTTGGTTCCTGGTGCAGATGGAAGACCTGATCAAGGAAGAAGAGAAGGTCAAGACCCTGGGTCTGACCAGCATCGACCGCGATCTGATGTTCCGCCTCAAGCGCAAAGGCTTCTCCGATATGCGCCTGGCCAAATTGCTGGGTGTGACCGAGAAGAGCCTGCGTGCTCACCGTCACAAACTGGAAATCTTCCCGGTCTACAAGCGCGTCGACACCTGCGCTGCCGAGTTCGCCACCGATACTGCTTACCTGTACTCGACGTACGAGGAAGAGTGCGAAGCGGCGCCATCGGGTCGTGACAAGATCATGATCCTGGGGGGCGGTCCTAACCGCATCGGCCAAGGCATCGAGTTCGACTACTGCTGCGTACACGCGGCACTGGCCCTGCGCGATGACGGCTACGAGACCATCATGGTCAACTGCAACCCGGAAACCGTTTCCACTGACTACGACACTTCCGATCGCCTGTACTTCGAACCAGTGACCCTGGAAGACGTGCTGGAAATCGTCCGCGTCGAGAAGCCGAAAGGCGTGATCGTCCAGTACGGCGGCCAGACTCCGCTGAAACTGGCGCGTGCCCTGGAAGCCGCCGGCGTGCCGATCATCGGCACCAGCCCTGATGCAATCGACCGCGCCGAAGACCGTGAGCGCTTCCAGCAGATGGTCCAGCGCCTGAACCTGCGTCAGCCGCCAAACGCCACCGTGCGCAGCGAAGACGAAGCGATTCGTGCCGCCGCCAAGATCGGTTACCCGCTGGTGGTGCGCCCGTCCTACGTACTGGGCGGGCGTGCGATGGAAATCGTCTACGAAGAAGAAGAACTCAAGCGCTACCTGCGTGAAGCGGTTCAAGTGTCCAACGACAGCCCGGTGCTGCTGGACCACTTCCTCAACTGCGCCATCGAAATGGACGTGGATGCGGTCTGCGACGGTAAAGATGTGGTGATCGGCGCGATCATGCAGCACATCGAGCAGGCTGGCGTTCACTCCGGTGACTCCGCATGCTCGCTGCCGCCGTACTCGCTGCCGGCGCACATCCAGGACGAGATGCGCGAACAGGTCAAGAAAATGGCCCTGGAACTCGGCGTGATCGGCCTGATGAACGTACAGTTGGCGCTGCAAGGCGACGACATCTACGTCATCGAAGTCAATCCGCGTGCTTCCCGTACTGTGCCGTTCGTGTCCAAGTGCATCGGTGTTTCCCTGGCAATGATCGCGGCTCGCGTCATGGCCGGTAAGACCTTGAAGGAAATCGGCTTCACCAAGGAAATCATCCCGAACTTCTACAGCGTGAAAGAGGCGGTGTTCCCGTTCGCCAAATTCCCTGGCGTTGACCCGATCCTCGGCCCAGAGATGAAGTCCACCGGTGAAGTGATGGGCGTGGGCGACACCTTCGGTGAAGCGTTCGCCAAGGCCCAGATGGGTGCCAGCGAAGTGCTGCCGACCGGTGGTACTGCGTTCATCAGCGTACGTGACGACGACAAGCCACTGGTTGCGGGCGTGGCCCGTGATCTGATCAACTTGGGCTTCGAAGTGGTCGCCACCGCCGGTACTGCCAAGCTGATCGAAGCGGCAGGCCTGAAAGTGCGCCGCGTGAACAAGGTGACCGAAGGTCGTCCGCACGTGGTCGACATGATCAAGAATGACGAAGTCACGCTGATCATCAACACCACCGAAGGGCGTCAGTCGATCGCTGATTCGTACTCCATTCGTCGTAATGCCCTGCAGCACAAGATTTACTGCACCACCACCATTGCTGCTGGCGAAGCCATCTGCGAAGCGCTGAAGTTCGGTCCCGAGAAGACCGTGCGCCGCTTGCAGGATCTACACGCAGGATTGAAGGCATGAGCATAACGAAGTACCCAATGACCGTTCAGGGCGCTCGCGCCCTGGAAGAAGAGCACACTCACCTGACCAAGGTCGTTCGTCCGAAGCTCAGCCAGGACATCGGTACGGCCCGCGAGTTGGGTGACTTGAAGGAAAACGCCGAATACCACGCTGCCCGCGAGCAGCAGGGTATGGTCGAGGCGCGGATCCGTGATATCGAAGGCCGGATTCAGAATCAGGTCATCATTGATGTCACGAGCATTCCGCACACCGGCAAAGTGATTTTCGGCACCACCGTTGAAATCGCCAACGTCGAGACGGATGAGCGCGTCACTTACCACATCGTGGGTGAGGATGAGGCTGACTTCAAACTCGGCAAAATTTCGGTCGGCTCGCCACTGGCTCGCGCCTTGATTGCCAAGGAAGAGGGTGATGTGGTTGCAGTCAAAACGCCTGGCGGCGTTATCGAGTACGAGATTGTCGAAGTTCGCCACATCTGAAGATCGGCGCCCGTTTCGTGCGGGCGCCATGCTTTGGCAGCTGACCCAGGTGTTGTGGGTCGGCGGCTTGTGGCTGTTGCAAATTGGTCTGTTGCCGGTGCTGGGGCGAATTGGCCTGGCGCCGCTGCTGATCGACGAAATCGCAGGCA
Source organism: Pseudomonas sp. P4_C4 (assembly GCF_056402055.1). Lineage (NCBI taxonomy): Bacteria > Pseudomonadati > Pseudomonadota > Gammaproteobacteria > Pseudomonadales > Pseudomonadaceae > Pseudomonas > Pseudomonas sp. P4_C4. The sequence continues at coordinate 11,899 of NZ_JBFUID010000008.1, forward strand.
CGCTCAATACGTTGGTAGTGGGATTCGCCACGGCGTGTTTGATTTTTCAGGCTTTGGTGCTGATAAAGACCGAGGGCCTTGTCAGTCTATGGCGGGATATTCGCGGGAAACTGCTGTTGATGGCGCTGTATGCGTGCGCGATGTACTTCGCGGTGCGTTTCGGCTGGCCGGATGCCGTGCGTTGGCAGGCGTTCAGCTATCTTGTTCTGGGTTTTTCCGGACTGGTGCTGGTGTTGGAGCCGGTGCCGGGAGGGAGTGGCAGGGTGCGCGAAGCACACCCTTGACCCTTGTCATCACTTGAAGCGATGGACGTTCGACAGCTGCTTGTTGACGCTGAAGTTCTTGCGGTAGATCAGTGCCATCTTGCCGATGACCTGAACCAGATCCGCTTTGCCGACCTTGCAGAGCTCTGCAATGGACGCCAGGCGCGATTCGCGATCGAGGATGTTGAGCTTGATTTTGATCAGCTCGTGATCCGCCAAAGCGCGTTCGAGTTCGGCTAACACACCTTCAGTCAAACCATTGTCTGCCACAATCAAAACCGGTTTCAGATGGTGGCCAATGGATTTGTACTGTTTCTTCTGCTCTTGAGTGAGCGGCATAATCTGACCCCTGCGTCTGATCTTGTAAAAAGCGGCGGCCAGTTTACCCGAGCGAGTCCGGGACCGCCCAGTTAATCACGACCCGTTTTATTTCCGAGGTATCCCGTGGCCCGTTCCAAGACAAGCCTTAACTGGCTGAAAGAACATTTCAACGACCCATTCGTCAAAATGGCACAAAAAGACGGGTACCGTTCCCGCGCCAGCTACAAACTGCTGGAGATCCAGGAAAAGGACCGTCTGATCCGCCCGGGCATGAGCGTAATCGACCTTGGTGCGGCCCCCGGTGGGTGGTCCCAGGTGACCAGTCGTCTGATTGGTGGGCAGGGGACACTGATCGCTTCTGACATTCTGGAAATGGACAGTATCCCGGACGTAACCTTCATTCAGGGCGACTTTACCGAGGATGCCGTGCTGGCTCAGATCCTCGATGCCGTCGGAAATAAGGAAGTAGACCTTGTGATTTCCGACATGGCCCCCAATATGAGTGGATTACCGGCCGTGGACATGCCGCGAGCGATGTTCCTGTGCGAGTTGGCACTGGATCTTTCGACGCGGGTGCTCAAGCCCGGTGGTGATTTTTTGATCAAGATCTTCCAGGGCGAAGGCTTCGACGAATTCCACAAGAGCGTTCGCCAGCAGTTCGAGAAGGTGCAGATGCGCAAACCGACCTCGTCGCGCGACCGTTCTCGCGAGCAGTACCTGCTGGGCCGCGGTTTCCGCGGACGCAGTGAGGAATGAGTGAGTTTTCGATCGGGGTGATAGGATTTTTGTATTACGCCTTGTCAGAATTAGCGAATATTGTGTAGGAAGTGTTTCACAAAGGGTTACAGACGGCGCCTGCCAAGTTGTAGGTAATGTAGTAAGTTAGGCCGGTGAATATCATGCGAAGCGCGCGCCAGTAGCGGAGCTTGCTTCAGAGGGTAGTTAATTGAACGATATGGCAAAGAATCTGATCCTGTGGTTGATCATCGCGGCTGTCCTGGTGACGGTGATGAACAACTTCTCCAGCCCTAACGAGCCGCAGACCCTCAACTATTCCGACTTCATCCAGCAGGTCAAGGATGGCAAGGTCGAACGCGTGGCGGTTGATGGCTACGTGATTACCGGCAAGCGCAACGATGGCGACAGCTTCAAGACCATTCGCCCGGCGATCCAGGACAACGGCCTGATCGGTGACCTGGTGGATAACCACGTCGTGGTTGAAGGCAAACAGCCTGAACAGCAAAGCATCTGGACTCAACTTCTGGTCGCCAGCTTCCCGATCCTTGTGATCATCGCTGTGTTCATGTTCTTCATGCGGCAGATGCAGGGCGGTGCCGGTGGCAAGGGCGGGCCGATGAGCTTCGGTAAAAGCAAGGCGCGCCTGCTCTCCGAGGATCAGGTGAAAACTACCCTGGCTGACGTTGCCGGTTGCGACGAAGCCAAGGAAGAAGTCGGTGAGTTGGTCGAGTTCCTGCGCGATCCGGGCAAGTTCCAGCGCCTGGGTGGCCGCATTCCTCGCGGCGTGCTGATGGTTGGTCCTCCAGGTACCGGTAAAACCTTGATTGCCAAGGCGATTGCCGGCGAAGCCAAAGTGCCGTTCTTCACCATTTCCGGTTCCGACTTCGTCGAAATGTTCGTCGGTGTCGGTGCCAGCCGTGTTCGCGACATGTTCGAACAGGCCAAGAAGCACGCTCCATGCATCATCTTCATCGACGAAATCGATGCGGTCGGTCGCCATCGTGGTGCTGGCATGGGTGGTGGTCACGACGAGCGCGAGCAGACTCTCAACCAGTTGCTGGTCGAGATGGACGGCTTTGAAATGAATGACGGCATCATCGTGATCGCCGCAACCAACCGTCCTGATGTACTGGACCCTGCGTTGCTGCGTCCAGGCCGTTTCGACCGTCAGGTTGTTGTGGGGCTGCCGGACATCCGTGGTCGCGAACAGATTCTCAAGGTTCACATGCGCAAAGTGCCAATGGGCGACGACGTTGCTCCGGCCGTGATCGCTCGTGGTACTCCAGGCTTCTCCGGTGCTGACCTGGCCAATCTGGTGAACGAGGCATCGTTGTTCGCTGCTCGTGCCGGCAAGCGCATCGTCGAAATGAAAGAGTTCGAACTGGCCAAAGACAAGATCATGATGGGCGCCGAGCGCAAATCCATGGTCATGTCCGAGAAAGAAAAGCAGAACACCGCTTATCACGAAGCCGGCCACGCCATTGTTGGTCGCGTCGTACCTGAGCATGATCCGGTGTACAAGGTGTCGATCATCCCGCGCGGTCGTGCGCTGGGTGTAACCATGTTCCTGCCGGAAGAAGATCGTTACAGCCTGTCCAAGCGTGCGTTGATCAGCCAGATCTGCTCGCTGTACGGCGGTCGTATCGCTGAAGAAATGACCCTGGGCTTCGATGGCGTGACCACCGGTGCCTCCAACGACATCATGCGCGCCAGCCAGATTGCGCGGAATATGGTGACCAAGTGGGGTCTTTCGGAAAAACTCGGTCCGTTGATGTATGCCGAAGAAGAGGGTGAGGTATTCCTCGGTCGCGGCGGCGGTGGTCAGAATGCAAGCTTCTCCGGTGAGACAGCCAAGCTGATCGACTCCGAAGTGCGCAGCATCATCGATCAGTGCTATGGCACGGCGAAGCAGATTCTCACGGACAACCGTGACAAGCTCGATGCGATGGCCGATGCCTTGATGAAGTACGAGACAATCGATGCCGAGCAGATCGACGACATCATGGCGGGTCGTACGCCTCGCGAGCCGCGCGATTGGTCGGGTGGCACGGGTACTTCCGGCACCCCTCCGGTGGTGCAGGATGAGCGTCCGGAAACACCGATTGGCGGTCCTGCTGCTGACGTATAAGGTTTGAAATGACTTCTGTTCAGTCCTCGACCCGGTTGCCTTGCGGCAACCGGGTTCTTGATTTGGCCCAGACGCATGTCATGGGCATTCTCAATGTCACTCCTGATTCTTTCTCCGATGGTGGTCAATACAGCCAGCTCGACGCGGCCATGCGCCACGCCGAAGCCATGGTTGTGGCCGGCGCGACGCTGATCGATGTCGGTGGCGAATCCACCCGTCCTGGTGCCAGGGCGGTGTCGCCACTGGAAGAGCTGGAGCGCGTAGCGCCCATTGTCGAGCGCATCAGTCGCGAACTGGACGTCATCATCTCGGTCGACACCTCCACGCCAGCGGTCATGCGTGAAACTGCGCGCCTGGGTGCCGGGCTGATCAATGACGTACGTTCGTTGCGTCGCGATGGTGCCCTGGATGCTGCGGCGGCCACCGGGTTACCGGTTTGCCTGATGCATATGCTTGGAGAGCCAGGCGATATGCAGGACAATCCGCAGTATCAGGACGTTACAAGGGAAGTCGGTGAGTTTCTCGCCGAACGCATGCATCAGTGTTCATTGGTGGGAATTGCGGCTGAGCGGATCATTCTTGACCCCGGCTTTGGCTTCGCCAAAACCTTGCAGCACAATCTGAGTTTGTTCAAACATATGGAAGCCCTGCATGCCTTGGGGCGACCCCTGTTGGTCGGGGTTTCGCGAAAGAGCATGATTGGTCAGGCGTTGAATCGTCCGGTGGGAGACCGGCTGTATGGTGGTTTGGCGCTCGCGGCGCTGGCTTCGGCGAAAGGTGCGCGTATATTGCGCGTCCATGATGTAGCCGAAACAATGGATGTGGTGCGGATGATCGCCGCAGTGGAATCAGCCGAATAAGAATGATGGAGCACTTATGAGCAAAAAATATTTTGGCACCGATGGTATTCGTGGGCGTGTCGGTGAATACCCGATTACTCCTGATTTCATGCTCAAGCTCGGCTGGGCTGCAGGTATGGCGTTCCGCAAGATGGGCGCCTGCAAGGTATTGGTAGGTAAGGACACCCGGATCTCCGGCTACATGTTCGAGTCCGCGCTTGAAGCGGGACTGACGTCGGCAGGTGCTGATGTGATGCTTCTGGGGCCTATGCCGACCCCGGCGATTGCTTACCTGACGCGTACCTTCCATGCCGAAGCTGGCATCGTGATCAGTGCGTCGCACAATCCGCATGATGACAATGGCATCAAGTTCTTCTCCGGCAATGGCACCAAGCTGCCGGATGAGGTCGAGCACATGATCGAAGAGCTGCTCGATACCCCAATGACTGTGGTTGAGTCGAGCAAGATCGGCAAGGTGTCGCGAATCAATGACGCGTCGGGTCGGTATATCGAATTCTGCAAGAGCAGTGTGCCGACCGGTACCAGCTTTACCGGCCTCAAGATTGTGATCGACTGCGCCCATGGTGCGACCTATAAAGTGGCGCCGAGTGTGTTTCGTGAGTTGGGTGCCGAAGTCGTGGTCTTGTCCGCGCAGCCCAACGGTTTGAATATCAATGACAACTGCGGCTCGACCCATATGGGGCAACTGCAGGCCGCTGTGCTGGCTGAACACGCCGATCTGGGTATCGCCTTCGATGGTGATGGCGACCGGGTGTTGATGGTGGATCACACGGGGGCCATCGTCGATGGTGATGAGTTGCTGTTCATCATTGCTCGCGACCTGCATGAGCGAGACAAGCTGCAAGGTGGTGTAGTCGGTACACTGATGAGCAACCTGGGATTGGAGTTGGCCTTGGCCGACCTGGGGATTCCATTTGTCCGCGCCAATGTTGGTGATCGTTATGTGATTGCTGATCTGCTGGAGCGTAACTGGCTGGTCGGTGGCGAAAATTCGGGTCATATCGTTTGCTTCAATTACACCACCACTGGTGATGCGATTATCGCCGCGTTGCAGGTGCTGAAGGCGTTGAAAGCCCGTGCGCAAGGTTTGGCTGAAGCTCGTCAGGCGCTGCGCAAATGCCCTCAGGTGCTGATCAATGTGCGATTCGGTGGCGGCGCAAACCCACTCGACCATCCGTCGGTCAAGGAAGCCAGCGAGCGTGTGACCAAGGCCATGGCGGGTCGGGGGCGCGTGCTGTTGCGCAAGTCCGGAACCGAACCGCTGGTGCGTGTGATGGTCGAAGGCGAAGACGAAACGCAGGTTCGTGGCTATGCCGAAGAGCTGGCAAAACTGGTTACTGAAGTTTCTGCCTGAATTCGGCTTGCCAGCCATGATTGTGTTGGGTAACATCTGCGCCCACTTTGACCGACGAGGTACAGCATGCGTCGCCCTATGGTAGCTGGTAACTGGAAGATGCACGGTACCCGCGCCAGCGTCGCTGAGCTGATCAACGGCCTTCGTGACTTGGCCTTGCCGAGCAGTGTTGATGTCGCGGTATTCCCGCCTTTCCTGCATATCAATCAAGTGATTGATGGCCTGGAAGGAAAGTCGATTTCGGTCGGCGCGCAGAATTCTGCGGTGGAATCCGGGCAAGGTGCGTTGACTGGTGAAGTTGCAGCGAGTCAGTTGGTGGATGCAGGTTGTTCCCTGGTACTTGTCGGGCACTCCGAACGCCGCCAGATCATGGGCGAGCAGGACGCAGTGCTGATCCGCAAGTTCGCAGCGGCACAGGCATGTGGCTTGATTCCGGTGTTGTGCATAGGGGAAACCCTTGAGCAGCGTGAAGCCGGAAAGACTCTTGAGGTTGTCTCGCGTCAGCTGGGCAGTATCATCGAGGAGCTGGGTGTCGGTGCCTTTGCCAAGGCAGTGATCGCTTACGAGCCGGTCTGGGCCATTGGCACCGGGCTGACTGCAACGCCACAACAGGCGCAGGATGTGCACGCAGCCATTCGCGCCCAGTTGGCGGCAGAGAATTCTGAGGTCGCACAAGGTGTGCGGCTTCTATACGGCGGCAGCGTGAAGGCGGCCAATGCGGTCGAACTGTTCGGCATGCCGGATATCGATGGGGGCCTGATTGGTGGGGCTTCCCTGAATGCAGATGAGTTCGGTGCGATTTGTCGCGCCGCGGGAAACTGAAAAAATGCTGGAAACAGTCGTAGTCGTTTTTCATCTGCTGGGTGCATTGGGCGTAGTAGCTCTGGTTTTGCTGCAGCAGGGTAAAGGTGCGGATGCTGGCGCGTCTTTCGGAGCAGGTGCTTCAAATACTGTGTTCGGAAGCCAAGGTTCCTCTACCTTTCTTAGTAAGTTTACTGCTATACTTGCCGCAGGTTTTTTCATAACCAGCTTGGGGTTAGGTTACTTTGCTAAAGAGAAGGCTCACCAGCTGACTCAAGTAGGTCTCCCAAATCCAGCGGTACTGGAAGTTCCAAAGCAACAACCGGCTTCTGATGATGTCCCGGTGCTTCAAGAGCAAAAGTCGGCTACCCCAGCGACTGACGTGCCTCCAGCTCAAGAGCAGAAGTAAGAAGGGTTCCAAACGTAGTATTGCCGAGGTGGTGGAATTGGTAGACACGCAACCTTGAGGTGGTTGTGCCCATAGGGTGTAGGGGTTCGAGTCCCCTTCTCGGTACCAATTAGTCAGGAGAGCCCGCTGTTGCGGGCTTTCTTGCAGGTGGAAGGTTACATTGACCCTGTAGGGGATCGGTCGTATACTTCCGCCCCAGCTTTGTCGCGGGGTGGAGCAGTCTGGTAGCTCGTCGGGCTCATAACCCGAAGGTCGTCGGTTCAAATCCGGCCCCCGCAACCAGTTTAAGGAGCCCCTTTTAAGGGGCTTTTTGTTAGCTGGACACTTTCAACGCCGCTGTTCGACGGCGTTTCAAGGATGGGCGTTTCGCCCATTTTTTTATTTTGCATAGCATGCACATACATGCACTAGGGGGTTCAGGTGTCGAGCAAGCTAGAAGAGTTGCAGGCCTTGCTGGCCCCGGTGGTCGTGGCCCTAGGCTATGAATGCTGGGGTATCGAGTTTTCGGCTCAGGGTCGTCACTCGATGTTGCGCGTTTATATCGATAAAGAAGGCGGCGTGCTGGTGGACGATTGCGCCATCGTCAGCCGTCAGATCAGCGGTGTGCTGGATGTTGAAGATCCAATTTCCGTTGAATACACCCTTGAAGTTTCCTCGCCTGGCATGGAACGCCCGCTGTTCACTCTTGAGCAGTTTGCAAAATTTGCCGGTGAACAAGTGAAGATCAAGCTGCGCTCGCCTTTTGAAGGACGACGCAACTTTCAGGGCCTTCTGCGCGGCGTAGAAGAGCAGGATGTCGTGGTGCAGGTAGAAGACCATGAGTTCCTGTTGCCGATCGATATGATCGACAAGGCCAACATTATTCCCAGTTTTGACTGAGGCGTGCCAGATACTGCGGATCCCGCGGATCCAATGGCTTGCGAAAGGCGAGGCGTACGATGAGCAAAGAAGTACTGCTGGTTGTTGAGTCGGTATCCAATGAAAAGGGCGTACCGGCAAACGTTATTTTTGAAGCGCTGGAGCTGGCTCTGGCCACTGCTACCAAAAAGCGTTTCGAAGACGAAGTTGATTTGCGTGTGGAAATCAATCGCCACACTGGTGCATACGAGACATTCCGTCGCTGGACGGTCGTCGAAGAAGCAGACCTGGACGATCCGGCCATCGAAACCTGGCCGAGCAAGGTTGCCGAAACGCATCCTGGCGCCAAGGTCGGTGATGTCGTAGAAGAGAAAATCGAGTCCATCGAGTTCGGCCGCATCGCTGCACAGACTGCCAAGCAAGTCATTGTGCAGAAAGTTCGCGAAGCCGAGCGCGCTCAGGTGGTTGACGCTTACCGCGAGCGCCTGGGTGAAATCATCTCCGGCACCGTGAAAAAAGTCACCCGCGACAACGTGATCGTTGATCTGGGTAACAACGCTGAAGCGTTGCTGGCTCGTGAAGACATCATTTCTCGCGAAACTTTCCGGGTTGGCGTGCGTCTGCGTGCGCTGCTCAAGGAAATCCGCACCGAGAACCGCGGCCCGCAGTTGATCCTGTCGCGCACCGCGCCGGAAATGCTGATCGAGTTGTTCCGCATCGAAGTGCCGGAAATTGCCGAAGGCCTGATCGAAGTGATGGCTGCGTCCCGTGATCCGGGTTCGCGCGCCAAGATCGCCGTTCGCTCCAAGGACAAACGCATCGACCCGCAGGGCGCTTGCATCGGTATGCGCGGTTCGCGCGTCCAGGCAGTGTCGGGTGAGTTGGGCGGTGAGCGTGTTGACATCGTTCTGTGGGACGACAACCCGGCTCAGTTCGTGATCAACGCCATGTCCCCGGCCGAGGTTGCGGCAATTATCGTTGACGAAGATGCCCACGCAATGGACATCGCCGTTGGCGCAGACAATCTGGCTCAGGCCATCGGTCGCGGTGGTCAGAACGTGCGTCTGGCTAGCCAGTTGACTGGCTGGACCCTGAACGTGATGACCGAATCGGACATCCAGGCTAAACAGCAAGCAGAAACCGGCGACATCCTGCGCAACTTCATCGACGAGCTGGAAGTCGACGAAGATCTGGCGCAGGTGCTGGTGGACGAAGGCTTTACCAGCCTGGAAGAGATTGCCTACGTACCGTTGGAAGAAATGCTCAACATCGACGGCTTTGACGAAGACACCGTCAACGAGCTTCGCGCTCGGGCCAAGGATCGCTTGTTGACTAAAGCCATCGCTACTGAGGAAAAGCTGGCAGACGCCCATCCGGCCGAAGACCTGCTCTCGCTTGAGGGTATGGACAAGGATTTGGCGATGGAACTGGCGGTGCGCGGCGTAATTACCCGCGAAGACCTGGCCGAGCAGTCTATTGACGACCTGCTCGACATCGACGGCATTGACGATGATCGTGCCGGCAAGTTGATCATGGCCGCCCGAGCCCACTGGTTCGAGTAATTAGGCGCGGCCTGAGGAGAGAAGTGCATGACGCAAGTCACGGTGAAACAACTGGCCGATGAGGTCAAAACACCGGTAGAGCGCCTGTTGCAGCAGATGCGTGAGGCAGGTCTGCCGCACACCGCCGCCGAAGAACATGTGACTGACAGTGAGAAGCAATCGTTGCTGACTCACTTGAAAAGCAGCCACAAGGCGAAAGTGGAAGAACCACGCAAGATTACGCTGCAGCGTAAAACCACCAGCACCCTGCGGGTTGCTGGCAGCAAAAGCATCAGCGTTGAAGTACGCAAGAAGAAAGTCTTCGTACAGCGCAGCCCGGAAGAAATCGAAGCCGAGCGCAAGCGTGAACTGGATGAACGTCGCGCAGTAGAAAATGCTGCTCGTCAGAAGGCTGAAGAAGAAGCCAAGCGTCGCGCCGAAGAAGAAGCGCGTCGCCAGCCTGCTGCTGCGCCGACCGCTCAAGCCGTACCTGTTGCAGCGCTTGCTGTGGTGGCCGAGCCAGTTCGCGAAAGCGCACCGGTTGTGGCAGCCGCTCCAGCTCCTGCGGCCGATACCCGCAAGCGCGACGAACAGCGTCGTCCGGACAAGCCACGTGCCGACGACAACAGTCGTCGCGGTAGCGGCGATGGCGAGCGCAAAAACGCTCCGCATCGTGCTTCGGTCAAGGAAAAGGCGCCGGCTCCACGCGTCGCCCCACGTACTACCGACGAAGAAAGCGATGGCTTCCGTCGTGGTGGTCGTGGCAAGGCCAAGCTGAAGAAGCGCAACGCCCACGGTTTCCAGAGCCCGACCGGCCCTGTCGTGCGCGAAGTGAAGATCGGCGAGACCATCACTGTTGGCGATCTCGCCCAGCAGATGTCGGTGAAGGCTGCTGAAATCATCAAGTTCATGTTCAAACTGGGTACTCCAGCGACCATCAACCAGGTACTGGATCAGGAAACTGCTCAACTGGTTGCCGAAGAGCTGGGCCACAAAGTGACCCTGGTCAGCGACACCGCCCTGGAAGATTCCCTGGCCGAGTCCCTGAAGTTTGAAGGCGAGGCAGTTTCCCGTGCACCAGTCGTGACCGTAATGGGCCACGTTGACCACGGTAAGACTTCCCTGCTCGACTACATCCGTCGTGCCAAGGTAGCTGCTGGCGAAGCCGGCGGTATCACCCAGCACATCGGTGCGTACCACGTTGAAACCGACCGTGGCATGGTGACGTTCCTCGACACCCCTGGTCACGCCGCGTTTACCGCAATGCGTGCCCGTGGTGCCAAGGCGACCGACATCGTGATCCTGGTGGTGGCGGCGGACGACGGCGTGATGCCGCAGACCATCGAAGCTGTTCAGCATGCCAAGGCCGCGGGTGTTCCGCTGGTCGTCGCGGTGAACAAGATCGACAAGCCGGGCGCCGATCTCGATCGCATCCGTAGCGAATTGTCGGTTCACGGCGTGACGTCGGAAGAGTGGGGTGGTGACACGCCGTTCGTACCGGTCTCGGCGAAGATGGGTACTGGCGTCGACGAACTGCTCGAAGCTGTTCTGCTGCAAGCCGAAGTCCTGGAACTGACCGCAACTCCGTCGGCTCCTGGTCGTGGCGTCGTGGTTGAATCCCGTCTGGACAAGGGCCGTGGCCCGGTGGCTACCGTTCTGGTTCAAGACGGTACCCTGCGTCAGGGCGACATGGTCCTGGTCGGTTCGAACTATGGCCGCGTTCGCGCCATGCTCGACGAGAACGGCAAGCCAATCAAGGAAGCCGGTCCGGCCATCCCTGTCGAGATCCTCGGCCTGGACGGTACCCCGGATGCTGGCGACGAGATGAGCGTGGTTGCCGACGAGAAGAAAGCCCGTGAAGTGGCTCTGTTCCGTCAAGGCAAGTTCCGCGAAGTCAAACTGGCTCGCGCTCACGCCGGCAAGCTGGAAAACATCTTCGAAAATATGGGTCAGGAAGAGAAGAAGACGCTCAACATCGTCCTCAAATCCGACGTCCGTGGTTCGCTCGAAGCGTTGAACGGTGCCTTGAACGGCCTGGGTAACGACGAAGTGCAAGTGCGCGTGGTCGGTGGCGGCGTCGGTGGTATCACCGAATCCGATGCCAACCTGGCACTGGCCTCCAACGCTGTACTGTTCGGCTTCAACGTGCGTGCCGATGCCGGCGCGCGCAAGATCGTCGAGCAGGAAGGTCTGGATATGCGTTACTACAACGTGATCTACGACATCATCGAAGACGTCAAGAAAGCCCTGACCGGTATGCTCGGCAGCGATGTTCGCGAGAACATCCTGGGTATCGCCGAAGTGCGTGACGTGTTCCGTTCGCCGAAGTTTGGCGCGATCGCCGGTTGCATGGTTATCGAAGGTGTTGTGCACCGTAACCGTCCAATCCGTGTACTGCGTGAAGACATCGTTATCTTCGAAGGCGAGCTGGAATCCCTGCGCCGCTTCAAGGATGACGCTTCCGAAGTACGTGCCGGCATGGAATGCGGTATCGGCGTGAAGAGCTACAACGACGTTAAAGTCGGTGACAAGATCGAAGTCTTCGAGAAGGTGCAGGTTGCTCGCAGCCTCTAATTCGCGCACTTCAGGAGCCGTGACGGGTCGTCGCATGCAAATGCGCAGTTCGTCACCAGGACTCTAAACGCAACGCCCGGTCTGGCTTTTGTCAGGCCGGGCGTTTGCCGCTTTCAGACCTCACGGGTTTCACCGTGGGGCAGTAACAGGTAACAAGACATGGCAAAAGAATATAGCCGTACCCAACGCATCGGCGATCAGATGCAGCGTGAGCTGGCACAACTGATCCGTCGTGAAGTCAAAGACCCGCGCGTCGGCCTGGTCACCATTACCGCAGTGGAAGTCAGCCGTGACGTCGGTCACGCCAAGATCTTCATCACCGTGATGGGGCAGGACAGCGCCGAAGAAATCGCACAAAGCATCAAGGTGCTCAACTCCGCCGCCGGTTTCCTGCGCATGCAGCTGGCTCGCGAGATGAAGCTGCGCAGCGTTCCACAGCTGCACTTCCACTACGACGAAAGCGTCGTGCGTGGTGCGCATCTGTCGGCATTGATCGAGCGCGCAGTGGCTGAAGACAATCAGCATCCGGTTGCGGCAGAAGCCGAAGACACCAAGGAGTAATCGGTGGCTCAGGTCAAACGTATCCGTCGTAACGTCAGCGGCATTATCCTTCTCGACAAGCCGCTGGGGTTCACCTCCAACGCGGCCTTGCAGAAGGTTCGCTGGTTGCTGAACGCCGAAAAGGCCGGTCATACCGGCAGTCTCGATCCCTTGGCCACCGGCGTGTTGCCGCTGTGCTTCGGCGAAGCCACCAAGTTCTCGCAATACCTGCTCGACTCCGACAAGGGTTATGAAACCCTGGCGCAACTGGGCAAGACCACCACCACGGCGGATGCCGAAGGTGAAGTTTTGCAGGAGCGCCCGGTGACCGTTGGTCGCCCCGATGTCGAGGCGGTACTGCCGAAATTTCGTGGGCAAATCAGTCAGATACCGCCGATGTACTCGGCGCTCAAGCGTGATGGCCAGCCGCTGTACAAGCTGGCGCGTGCAGGCGAAGTAGTGGAGCGCGAACCGCGTTCTGTTACTATTACGCGCTTGGAATTGCTGGCCTTCGAAGGTGATACTGCGCGGCTGGCGGTGGATTGCACTAAAGGCACCTATATCCGCACCCTGGTGGAGGATATCGGTGAGCAACTCGGTTGTGGTGCTTACGTTGCAGAACTGCGACGTACCCAGGCCGGGCCATTCACCCTGGCGCAGACGGTTACCCTCGAAGAGCTGGAAGCGGTACATGCCGAAGGCGGCAACGAAGCGGTCGATCGCTTCCTGATGCCATCGGACAGCGGCCTGCTGGATTGGCCACTGTTGCAGTTCTCGGAAGCGAGTGCGTTCTACTGGCTCAACGGCCAGCCGGTACGTGCCCCGGATGCTCCGAAGTTCGGCATGGTGCGGGTACAGGATCACAATGGTCGCTTCATCGGTATCGGTGAAGTGAGCGAAGACGGGCGCATCGCGCCGCGTCGACTGATTCGGTCAGAATGACCGGAAACCAGCTTGTGTCAAAGCAGGCTGGCGAGGGTGGCTGTCAACAGGCACGGTCACTACTCATTTTTAGATACAGGGATTTGTCCCTGGCCTGTTGAAACTGTTTTTCTGAAACAGTTTCCTGATAAAAGGATTGCCTCATGGCTCTCGACGTTCAAGAAAAAGCTCAAATCGTAACTGACTACCAGCAAGCTGTTGGTGACACCGGTTCGCCAGAAGTGCAAGTTGCACTGCTGACCGCCAACATCAACAAGCTGCAAGGTCACTTCAAGGCCAACGGTAAAGACCACCACTCCCGTCGTGGTCTGATCCGCATGGTTAACCAGCGTCGTAAGCTGCTGGACTACCTGAAAGGCAAGGATCTGGGTCGCTATCAGACTCTGATCGGTCGCCTGGGTCTGCGTCGCTAATAAGCGATTGCGCTAGAGGTTGGTTGTCTGTCGTGCACCAGTGGGTTTCCCGCCGGTGCATGGCAGGCTCCCAGCCTCAAGTTTTATCTGGATACCTGCTTTGCCTGAGTAACACCTGGACAAACCAGTCGGGCCGATTCCCGGCGTTGCCCAAGAATTTCGCAAGAAACCAGTTCCCCCAAGAGCCACAAAGAAGGTAGGACACCGTGAACCCGGTAATCAAAAAATTCCAGTTCGGTCAGTCGACCGTTACCCTCGAGACTGGCCGTATCGCCCGTCAGGCCTCCGGCGCAGTATTGGTCACCGTTGACGACGACGTCAGCGTATTGGTGACCGTAGTCGGTGCAAAACAAGCCGATCCAGGCAAGGGCTTCTTCCCTCTGTCTGTTCACTACCAGGAAAAGACTTACGCTGCCGGTAAGATCCCTGGCGGTTTCTTCAAGCGCGAAGGCCGTCCTTCCGAGAAAGAAACCCTGACTTCCCGACTGATCGACCGTCCGATCCGTCCGCTGTTCCCGGAAGGCTTCATGAACGAAGTGCAGGTTGTCTGCACCGTCGTTTCCACCAGCAAGAAGACCGATCCGGACATCGCTGCGATGATCGGTACCTCGGCTGCCCTGGCGATCTCCGGCATTCCTTTCGATGGCCCGATCGGCGCTGCCCGCGTTGCGTTCCACGAAAGCACCGGCTACCTGCTGAACCCGACTTACGAGCAACAGGCTGCTTCCAGCCTGGACATGGTCGTTGCCGGTACTTCGGACGCTGTGCTGATGGTTGAATCGGAAGCCAAAGAGCTGACCGAAGACCAGATGCTGGGCGCGGTACTGTTTGCTCACGACGAGTTCCAGGTTGTGATCAACGCTGTTAAAGAACTGGCTGCCGAAGCTGCCAAGCCAACCTGGACCTGGGCTCCTGCGCCAGAAGCCACCGAACTGCTGGGCGCTATTCGTGCCGAGTTCGGCGAAGCGATCTCCCAGGCCTACACCATCACCGTCAAGGCCGACCGTTACGCTCGCCTGGGCGAGTTGAAGGACCAGGTCGTTGCCAAGCTGTCCGGTGAAGAAGGCCAGCCTTCTTCCAGCGAAGTCAAAGCCGCTTTCGGCGAAATCGAATACCGCACCGTTCGCGAAAACATCGTTAACGGCAAGCCACGTATCGACGGGCGCGACACCAAGACTGTACGTCCGCTGAACATCGAAGTCGGTGTTCTGCCGAAGACTCACGGTTCGGCCCTGTTCACCCGTGGTGAAACCCAGGCCCTGGTAGTCGCGACTCTGGGCACCGCCCGTGACGCACAGCTGCTGGACACCCTGGAAGGCGAGAAAAAAGACCCGTTCATGCTGCACTACAACTTCCCTCCGTTCTCGGTGGGCGAGTGTGGTCGCATGGGGGGCGCTGGTCGTCGTRAAATCGGTCACGGCCGTCTGGCCCGTCGTTCGGTTTCGGCCATGCTGCCTGCCGCTGACGTGTTCCCGTACACCATCCGCGTGGTTTCGGAAATCACCGAATCCAACGGTTCGAGCTCGATGGCTTCCGTTTGCGGCGCTTCCCTGGCCCTGATGGACGCCGGTGTGCCGATGAAGGCGCCGGTTGCCGGTATCGCCATGGGTCTGGTTAAAGAAGGCGAGAAATTCGCCGTCCTGACCGACATCCTGGGTGACGAAGACCACCTGGGCGACATGGACTTCAAGGTAGCCGGTACCGCCAAAGGCGTGACCGCGCTGCAGATGGACATCAAGATCAAGGGCATCACCGAAGAGATCATGGAAATCGCTCTGGGCCAAGCCCTGGAAGCGCGCCTGAACATCCTCGGCCAGATGAACCAGATCATTGGCCAGTCGCGTACCGAACTGTCGGCCAACGCTCCGACCATGATCGCGATGAAAATCGACACCGACAAAATCCGTGATGTCATCGGTAAAGGCGGCGCGACCATTCGTGCGATCTGTGAAGAGACCAAGGCTTCGATCGACATCGAAGACGACGGTTCGATCAAGATCTTCGGCGAAACCAAGGAAGCGGCAGAAGCTGCTCGTCAGCGCGTTCTGGGCATCACCGCTGAAGCCGAGATCGGCAAGATCTACGTTGGCAAGGTTGAGCGCATCGTCGACTTCGGCGCATTCGTCAACATCCTGCCAGGCAAGGACGGTCTGGTTCACATCTCCATGCTGAGCGACGCTCGCGTCGAGAAAGTGACCGACATCCTGAAAGAAGGCCAGGAAGTGGAAGTACTGGTACTGGACGTGGACAACCGCGGCCGTATCAAGCTGTCCATCAAAGACGTGGCAGCAGCCAAGGCTTCGGGCGTTTAATCGCGCCTCACGCCTGACCGCTTCAACGTTGTAAAAAATGCCCCGCCGTGAAAACGAAGGGGCATTTTTTTGTCTGCAGGAAATTGAGACGTTCCGGAAGTTGCCTGCCTCTGAAGTCAGTGCTAGGTTTAGCCCACCGCCCGTGTAGCTCAGCCGGTAGAGCAGCGCACTCGTAACGCGAAGGTCGCAGGTTCGATTCCTGTCTCGGGCACCAGCAAGACTTGTTTTCAGATGATCCCGAATGGTTCTGAAGGCCAGACAAACCGCGCTTTATACGGTTTTTTGCGTCAGAGAGATCCTTGATGATCCAGATCCATCTTCCATTCCCCAGATCAACGAGAACGCCATGACAATAAAAGAATTGACCCAAGAAGCCAGACACGAAGAAGCACTGAAAAAGTACATGCTGGATGTGCCGGATCTGATGGAAGAGATCAAGGACCTGAGTGCCGATGATCAGAAGGACCAGATTCAGTGGGCGTTTGAGGATGAAGCCGAAGCCCAGGGCTTGCAGCCGTGGGAGTTGAGCCTCAAATACACCTCGACACCAGAAGAGTACGAGACAGAACGCCTGAAGCTGCATAAAGAAGCGGCCGAGGTGCTAGGTGTCGAGTGGGAAGAGTACTGCGAGATGAACAATCTGGTGGTTTGAACAAAAACGCCAGCCTCAATGGGGCTGGCGTTTTTCATTGCACAAGAGCGATCAGATGCTCAGGCGCATCGAAAGGTCTACAGCCTTCACATCCTTGGTCATCGCACCGATCGAAATGTAATCCACCCCGGTCCGGGCAATCGGCAGCAACGTACTTTCGTTGATCCCGCCGCTGGCCTCCAGTTTGGCCTTGCCGGCATTCAGGCGCACGGCTTCGCGCATATCGTCCAGGCTCAGTTCGTCGAGCATGATGATGTCGGCACCGGCCGCCAGCGCTTCTTTCAGTTCATCCAGGCTTTCCACTTCAATCTCGACTGGTTTTCCCGGGGCGATCTTGTGCGCGGCGGCTATGGCCTGGGCGATGCCGCCGCTGGCGGCGATGTGGTTTTCCTTGATCAGGAAGGCGTCATAAAGGCCGATGCGGTGGTTATGGCAACCGCCGCAGGTCACGGCGTACTTTTGCGCCAGGCGCAGCCCCGGTAGCGTTTTACGAGTGTCGAGCAGTTTGACCTGAGTCTCGGCCACGAAGTCCGCCAGGTATTGCGCGCGGGTCGCCACGCCGGAGAGCAATTGCAGGAAGTTCAGGGCGCTGCGTTCGCCAGTCAGCAGTGAGCGTGCAGGGCCTTCGAGGTGGAACAGCACCTGGTTGGGCGTCACCCGTTCACCGTCGGCAACCTGCCAGTGCACCGCCACCCGTGGATCCAGTTGCCGAAACACGGCATCTACCCAGGCGGTGCCGCTGATGACGGCCGCGTCGCGGGTAATGATGGTGGCTTTGGCCAGGCGTTCAGCCGGGATCAACTGCGCGGTGATGTCGCCGCTGCCGATGTCTTCGCGCAACGCACGGCGCACGTTGGCTTCGATTTCGGCGGTCAGATCGGCGAGACGTAGATTCGGCATAATGGACTCCACAAACAAAGTGGCTCGATTATAGGGCCATGGCAGCGACCAACCCAAGGCATCAGCGCGTTACATTGGTGCTGGCGCCTGCATTTGGTCGAATCCCTGTCGTTGTCGGCGTAGGCCGTCGATTCCGAACAAACGCCAGTTTGAGATCGGCAACCTCCAGCGCCTCAATCGCGGCAAGTGATCGCGCCCCGGGGGATTATCACGGCATACTGTGTCAACTCAGTCGATGTCGAAGGAATATGTATGCAGTTGGACCCCGCGAGCGGTTGGATTCAGGGTGTGCATGTCTGCCCCTCACCCAACTTCAATGCGCGCCCCACAGGCGAAATTTCCCTGCTGGTGATCCACAACATCAGCCTGCCACCGGCGCAGTTCGCCACCGGTAAGGTGCAGGAGTTTTTCCAGAATCGTCTGGATGTCACCGAACATCCCTATTTTGAAGGGATCGCGGATTTGCGGGTGTCCGCGCACTTTCTGATTGAGCGTGACGGTACCGTCACTCAGTTCGTTTCATGCCTTGAGCGTGCTTGGCATGCGGGTGTTTCGAGCTTCGAGGGACGGGAAACCTGTAACGATTTTTCCGTGGGCATCGAACTGGAAGGCACGGATGATCAGCCGTTCACCGACGCGCAATACAGCGCGTTGACAGCCCTGACCCGCCAGTTGCAGCAGGCGTTCACGGCAATCACCACAGAGCGCATCTGCGGGCACAGCGACATTGCACCGGGGCGCAAAACCGATCCAGGGCCGGCGTTCGACTGGGCACGCTATCGTGCCGCCCTGGCACAAGAGGAAGGACGATGAGTTTTCTGGTGTTGCTGTTGGCGGTGTGGATCGAGAAGTTCTCGGCCTTGCGTCATCGGGTTCAGCGTGACAGTGGCTGGACACAGGAGCTGAACAAGCTTGAGGCCAGCCCGCGACTTTCGGGCCGGCCCTGGCTGGTGTTGTCGGTACTGGTCTTGTTGCCGGTGGCGTTGCTGGGTTTGCTGCTGGTCATCATCGAGCCGGTGGCCTACGGGTTGCTGGCGTTGCCGATTCATTTGCTGGTGGTGATTTACAGCCTGGGGCGCGGTGATCTGCTGGGCGATCTCGGGCCGTTCCGCGATGCCTGGCGTCGGGAGGACCTGCAAGCAGCAGCCCATGTCGCCAAGCGCGATCTGGACATTTGCGCCGACAGTGGCGAGCAACTGCTGGAACAGGTCGAAGGGCATTTGCTGTGGGAGGCCTACCATAGTTTTTTCGCGGTGATTTTCTGGTACTTCCTGTTGGGTCCGGTCGCCGCGCTGAGCTATCGGTTGCTGGCGCTGGCCGAAGAACACGGAAAAAACCCGGCGGTGGTCGAACGCGCCGGGCAACTGCGTCACGCCTTCGACTGGGTGCCGGTGCGTCTGCTGGCGGCGAGCCTGGCATTGGTCGGCAATTTTGTCGCGGTCAGCCGGGTCATGCTGCATGAGCTGCTGAACTGGAACATCAGCGCCGCGCAATTGATCGTGAAAGTCGGGCTGGTGGCCGGTGAAATTCCGGCGCCGGTGGCTGGCGCAGAAGGTATCAACAACCTGGACCGCATCTGGGAACTGCTGCTGCGTGCCGCAGTGCTCTGGTATGCCGGGTTTGCGCTGTGGACGGTCCTGCCTTAGCGCTGTAGTCAGAAATCAGAGCAAGCTCCCTCGCCACAGGGCGATCACTTGTCCGAAGTGCTTCGCCCTGTCGTTAACCTTAAGTTACAAAACCCCCTGCCGATTTAAGTTATACAGAGATAGCGCTGAATAGTGGCTATCTGCCGCCCGTCTGCGCCTGCCAATAAAAAAAATAAGAAATCGAAGGGAGACATCCAGTGAAGAGCTTGCTCTATCCCGCTGTCGCACTGATGAACCGCCTGAGCTTCGGCATGAAGTTCAGCCTGATCAGCGTACTGTTCCTGGTGCCGATGCTGGTGACCAACTTCTATCTGGTACGTGACTCCTACCGCGAGTTCCAGGGCACGCGCATCGAACTGCAAAGTCTCGACCTGTTGGGCAGCAGCCTGACGTTGCGGCGCGATCTGGAAACCCTGAACAACCTGGTGCAGATCGATGTCAGCCTCGGCCAGTCCGGCAAGGCCAGCAATGTCGAATCGAAAATCAGCGCCCTTGAGCAGAATATTCTGACTCGCCTGCAAGGGCTGACGGCAATGACCAGCGACCCGGAGCAGGTCGCGGTGTTTGATGGCAAACGCGATGAAATGATCGCCGCGTTCAAGGCCCAGCAAACGGAAAACTCCCTGCAAAGCAAAAGTGCCCTGATTGGCAAACTGGTCGGCAGCGCGCAGATTTTCAGCCAGCTCATCACCAGCCAGGCCGGCCTCAGTCGCGACAATCAGAGCGACATGCGCCAGTTGAGCGAGCTGGTCACCCTCGTCACGCCACGTGTCACCCAGATCCTGGGCGAAGGTCGGGCAATGGGTTCCTATTCGTTGGGGCAGGGTTTCATCAACTCGGCTTCGAGTACCCGTTTCGATGAATTGCTGGTGCAGATTGAAAAGCTCCAGGCCGAGTATGGCCTGAAACTGCAGGATGCCCTGGGTTCCAGCAAAGCCGCACGCGATACCTTGGCCGCTCAGGCCGATAGCAGCCGGGCATCCTTGAAGAAAGCCAGCGAGCTGTTTGAAGAACAAGTGGTCATGGCCGATACCCTCGACGCGCCGTGGCAGGGCTTTTACGATCAGGTCAGCGCCCTGATGGACCAGACCTACCAACTCAACGAGGCGACCCTGAAGTATATGGGCCCGCAGTTGCAGCAACGCCTGGACCAGAACCGTACGCACATGGTCTTGCAGGCCGTGGCGTTGTCAGTCGTATTTGTATTGATCTTTTATCTCTACGGCGCTTTCTATGTCTCGACCCGCACCACGCTCAAGCGCCTGGGGGCGGTGATGGACAAGGTGGCGGCCGGCGACATGACCGTGACCTTCAGCGCCCACAGCCGCGATGAGCTGGGGGAGTTGGGCGAGGTGTTCAACGGCACCGTGAAGAAAATCCATGACCTGATCGAGCGGGTGGGGCAGACCGTCAGCGAAGTCGAGCGTCAGGCCGGGCAAGTGGAAAATGTTTCCGCGCAAAGCAACCAGGCCGTCGCCGGGCAGCGCACGCAAATCGAGCAAGTGGCCGCGGCGATGAACCAGATGTCGGCCACTTCCCAGGAGGTCGCGCGCAGTGCCGCCGCGGCAGTGAGCAGTGCCCACAGTGTCAACGACGAAACCATCAGTGGTCGCGGCTTGGTGGAGTCGCAGCAAGGCAGCATTGCCGCGCTGGCCAGCGAGATCGATCAATCGGTGCGGGTGATCAATCAACTGGCCAACGACAGCCAGTCCATCAGCCGCGTGCTCGACGTGATCAAGAGCATCGCCGAGCAGACCAATCTGCTGGCGCTCAATGCCGCCATCGAGGCCGCACGGGCCGGTGAGCAGGGCCGTGGTTTCGCCGTGGTAGCCGATGAAGTCCGGACCCTGGCCAAACGGACCCAGCAATCGACCGAAGAAATCGAGCAGATGATCGCCAGGCTTCATGGCGGTGTCGGCGCGGCGGTCAAGGCCATGGGCACCAGCCATGAAATGGCCAACGGCACGGTGGGGCAGTCGGAGAAGGTCCAGCGGGCGCTGGAAAACATCCTGGGCGCGGTCGGCATGATCGTCGACCAGAACCAGCAGATTGCCGCCGCCGTGGAGCAACAAACCGCCGTAGCCCACGACATCGACCAGAACATCGTCGAGATCAATCGCGCCGGCGAGCGTACCGCTGAAGGTGCACATCAGACCGAAGATGCCAGCCGGGCGTTGTCGGCCCAGGTCGTGGAGTTGAAACAGTTGATCAGTGCATTCAGGGTCTGAAAGTCTTCTCGAGACCCTGTGGGAGCGGCGTTCCGCAAAATCTGTGAACCACCCAAATCACTGTAGGAGGGAGCTTGCTCGCGATGGCGGCAGCACATCCAACATCCATGTGGCTGACCCACCGTTTTCGCGAGCAAGCCCGCTCCCACAATTTTGGTGTACTGTCGGAAAGTTTCGTAATACTTTTTCCCTTTACGGGTGGGAGTCCTCCTGATTTCCTCCGTGCACTGGATTTTGGATGTCAATCAAGGAAGAGTTACGCGGCTTACTTCATGGAGGAAACCCGGTTATGTCTGTTGCAACATCAGGAATCCAGGGGCGCTGTGCGCATTGTCAGCGCACATTGCTGCTTCAACCCTGGCAGCTCAACGCCATTTCGATCAATGAAGCGTTTGCCTGTGCCCACTGCCAGAAGCACGTTCAGTTACGTTGCCCGGAACAATTCAAACGCTTCAAGTCCCTCGACTCTTTTTCGCTGTTGCGCGCCAGCCTGCGGGTGATGGTTTGCACTGCCTTGCTGGTGGCGTTGGTGATGGAGTGGTTGGGGATGCTCAGCGTCATCGAACAGCTGAATGCTTCGCTGATCGTCATATTCGTGTACTTCGCGGTGGTCCTTTATTTCCGCCGGCGCCAGCACCTGACGCTGGTCCTGGAGGCTGCCAGGGCTCACGTCGACTGATTACCAGCCGAACACTTCGCAGCTGTTGGCGGTGCTGGCAGCCGCCAATCGTTCCGGGCTGATCGCCATCCATTGCGCCAGTGCCGTGCAGATCGCCGGCAAGTGTGCCGGACTGTTGCGCTGGCCGGGGAACATGGCAGGGGCCATGTCCGGCGAGTCGGTTTCCAGCACCACCGAATCCAGTGGCAGTCCGCCGAGCACGCGGTGCATGCGTAGCGCCTGCGGCCAGGTCGGGGCGCCGCCAAGGCCGAGTTTGAAACCGAGCTTGATGTATTCCCGCGCTTCTTCCTGGCTGCCGGCGAAGGCGTGGATGATGCCGGCCCGTTTCAGGCGAAACCGTTTGAGCGTGGCAATCACCGCCGCATGGCTACGCCGCACATGGATCAATGCCGGAAGATTGAAATTCACCGCCAGTTGCAATTGCGCCTCGAACAACGCCTGCTGACGGTCGCGGTCCAGGGTTTCGATGAAGTAGTCCAGGCCGATCTCGCCCACCGCACACAGTTGCCGATGGCCGGCCAGACGGGTCAGCCAGTCACCGAGTTCGCTCAGGTGTTGCGGTCGATGATCGTCCAGGTACACCGGGTGCAATCCGAACGCGGCGTGCAGGTCGGGATCACTCTGCACCAGCTCCCAGACCCGCTGCCAGTTGGCCTGATAAACCCCCAGCACCACGATCCGCCGCACCCCCAGGGCGCGGCTTTCGGCCAGCAGCGCCTGGCGGTCGGCGTCGAAGTCCGGAAAATCCAGATGGGTGTGGGTGTCGATCAGCTCCACGGTTCAGTCCTGAAGAATACGCTGCTTGAACGTGCGCGGGATGGCTTGCACGCCGGGCCGGTAATCAGACTGCTCGATGGCTGCCAGGGCCAGCGCGAGGACCTTGTCTGCGATCAGCTGATGTTGCTGGGCCATGGCGTTGACCGGCAGTGGCAGGAAGTCCAGTAACTGGGTATCGCCGAACGTGCCGAGGCGTAGCGGGCGGTTTCTCAGCGGGAAGTCGTGCAGCGCATCGAACACGCCCTGAAGCAGCACGTAGGAGGTGGTCACCAGGGCATCGGGTAAATGGCCCAGGCGCTGCAGCAACTCGTCCATCAATTGTTTGCCGCACTCGCGACTGAAGGATTCGCCTTCTTCGATCAGCACTTCCCCGTTGAACCCGACGAGCGCCTCTTTGAAGCCAGCGGCACGTTCCCGGCTGATGCTCAGCTCTGGGCGGGCGCCGATCAGCGCGATGTGCCTGGGCAGCGGCTCCAGCAGGCTGCGGGTCAGTTGCAGGCTGGCCTCGCGGTCGTCGCTGATCACCGAACAGAAATGCTCGGGCTCCATGACCCGGTCGATGGCGATGATCGGAAGGCCCTTGGCCTGCAATTGGCGATAGCTGTCGTCGCCGGTCGGCAGGCAACTGGCAACGATCAGTGCGTCGCAGCGCCGGGCGCGGAACAGTTGCAGCAATTGCCGTTCGCTGTCCGGTGCATCGTCGGAACTGGCGATCAGCAACTGATAGCCCCGGGCTCGCGCACCTTGTTCCAGCAATTTGGCGATTCGCGCGTAACTGGGGTTTTCCAGATCCGGCAGAATGAACCCCAATGTGCGCGTGTGTCGGCTGCGCAAGCCAGCGGCCTGTGGGTTAGGCGTGAAGCCATGCAGTTCGACGACTGCGCGCACGCGTTCGACGGTGGCGCTGCTGATGCGCTGTTGTTCGGCCTTGCCATTGATGACATAGCTGGCGGTGGTGACGGACACACCGGCCAACTGGGCGATATCACTGAGTTTCAACCCGCTGTTTCCTTGTTTTTTCGAGATTGCCTCGACATTTTCGTCAATCCTAACCGATTAAGGCAGGCGACCATTGTCGCAACGCATCCGACAAGTTGAGCTTCAAGGATGGGACATTATCGAGTAACGTGCCATTCATTCTAGATTAAACGTTTCAGCAAGCGTATTTTCTACGTTAGAGGCGCCTTTGGCCGGTTCTGCCGTGAAACCGCCAAAATGACGACCAAGCGCCTGAGCTGGCTCATTCAAAACAATACCTGGCGCCCCAAGGCGCCAAAAAGGAGAACACATGCTCGAGCTCACTGTAGAGCAGATTTCCATGGGCCAGTCGGCTGTGGATAAATCCGCAGCGCTGCAATTGTTGGCCCGGCATCTGGTCGCCGACGGCCTGGTTGCCGAGGGCTATCTCGCCGGTTTGCAGGCGCGGGAGGCCCAAGGCTCGACCTTTCTCGGTCAAGGTATTGCCATCCCCCACGGTACGCCCGAAACCCGCGACCTGGTGTTCACCACCGGTGTGCGCCTGATGCAGTTCCCCGATGGCGTGGACTGGGGCGATGGTCATATCGTTTACCTGGCGATCGGTATCGCCGCCAAATCCGATGAACACCTGCGCCTGTTGCAATTGCTGACCCGCGCCCTCGGCGAGACGGATCTGGGCCAGGCCCTGCGTCGCGCCGGTTCCGCCGAAGCATTGCTGAAGTTGCTGCAAGGCGCGCCGCAGGAGCTGGCGCTGGATGCGCAGATGATCGGCCTGGGTGTGGCGGCCGAAGATTTCGAAGAGCTGGTCTGGCGCGGCGCACGTCTGTTGCGGCAGGCCGACTGCGTGAGCAACGGTTTCTCCGCCGTGCTGCAGCAGGTTGAAGCGCTGCCCCTGGGCGATGGCCTGTGGTGGTTGCACAGCGAGCAAACGGTGAAGCGCCCTGGCCTTGCCTTCGTCACCCCGGACAAACCGCTGCGCTATCTCGGCCAGCCACTCAATGGACTGTTCTGCCTGGCCAGCCTTGGTGAGGCCCATCAAGCGCTGCTCGAACGCCTGTGCGCGTTGTTGATCGAAGGGCGTGGCCATGAGTTGGGACGCGCCACCAGCAGCCGCAAAGTCCTCGAAGTGCTCGGTGGTGAAGTGCCCGCCGACTGGCCCAGCGCGCGAATTGCATTGGCCAACGCCCACGGTTTGCATGCGCGGCCGGCGAAAATCCTCGCGCAACTGGCAAAGAGTTTTGAAGGTGACATCCGCGTGCGCATTGTCGATGGTCACGACAGCGCGGTGTCGGTAAAGAGTTTGAGCAAGTTGCTCAGCCTCGGCGCCCGTCGGGGACAGGTTCTGGAAATCATTGCCGAACCGGGCATCGCGGCTGATGCGTTGCCGGCCTTGTTGGCCGCCATCGAAGAGGGCCTCGGTGAGGAAGTCGAGCCGCTGCCGCCAGTAAGCCAGGCACGCGAAGTCGTTGCCGATATGGCCGAAGTGGTCCTCGCCCCGGTGTCAGGCAGCGTGGTCCAGGCGATTGCCGCCGCCCCGGGGATTGCCATCGGCCCGGCGCATATTCAAGTGCTGCAAACCATCGATTACCCGTTGCGCGGCGAGTCCGCCGGCATCGAGCGTGAGCGTCTCCAGCACGCCCTGGCGCAGGTGCGTCGTGACATTCAGGGCCTGATCGAGCGCAGCAAGAGCAAAGCCATCCGCGAAATCTTCATCACCCACCAAGAGATGCTCGACGACCCGGAACTGACCGATGAGGTCGATGCGCGCCTCAAGCAGGGCGAAAGCGCCCAGGCGGCGTGGATGGCTGTGATTGAGGCGGCGGCCCGGCAGCAGGAAGCGTTGCAGGATGCCTTGCTGGCCGAGCGCGCAGCCGACTTGCGCGACATCGGGCGCCGGGTGCTGATGCAGCTCAGTGGCATCGAAACCCCGAGCGAGCCGGATCAACCGTACATTCTGGTGATGGACGAGGTTGGCCCGTCCGACGTCGCGCGTCTGGATCCGGCTCGCGTGGCCGGGATTCTCACCGCCCGGGGTGGCGCTACGGCGCACAGTGCGATTGTTGCCCGGGCCTTGGGCATTCCGGCACTGGTCGGCGCCGGCCCCGGCGTGTTGCTGCTGGCGCCGGGTACGCCATTGCTGCTCGATGGCCAGCGGGGTCGCCTGCATGTGGACGCCGACGCGGCGACCTTGCAGCGCGCCACCGCCGAGCGCGATACCCGCGAGCAACGCTTGAAGGCGGCTGCTGAACGGCGCCATCAACCGGCGCTGACCACCGATGGCCACGCCGTAGAAGTGTTCGCCAACATTGGTGAAAGCGCTGGCGTAACCGGCGCGGTGGAGCAGGGCGCCGAAGGCATTGGCCTGTTGCGCACCGAACTGATTTTCATGGCCCACTCGCAAGCGCCCGACGAAGCGACCCAGGAAGTCGAGTACCGCCGCGTCCTCGACGGTCTGGCCGGGCGGCCGCTGGTGGTGCGCACTCTCGATGTCGGTGGCGACAAACCGCTGCCGTACTGGCCGATTGCGAAGGAAGAAAACCCCTTCCTCGGCGTGCGTGGCATTCGCCTGACCTTGCAGCGCCCGCAGATCATGGAAGCGCAATTGCGCGCCTTGCTGCGGGCGGCCGACAACCGGCCGCTGCGGATCATGTTCCCGATGGTGGGCAGTGTTGACGAGTGGCGCCAGGCCCGTGACATGACCGAACGTCTGCGCCAGGAAATCCCGGTCGCCGACCTGCAACTGGGGATCATGATCGAAGTGCCATCGGCGGCATTGCTGGCGCCGGTGCTGGCCAAAGAGGTCGACTTTTTCAGTGTCGGTACCAACGACCTGACCCAATACACCCTGGCCATCGACCGTGGCCATCCGACGCTGTCGGCCCAGGCCGATGGCTTGCATCCGGCGGTGCTGCAACTGATCGACATCACCGTGCGCGCGGCTCATGCTCACGGTAAATGGGTCGGTGTGTGCGGCGAACTGGCGGCCGACCCGTTGGCAGTGCCGGTGCTGATCGGCCTCGGGGTGGACGAACTCAGCGTCGGCGCTCGCAGCATTGCCGAAGTCAAGGCGCGGATTCGCGAACTGGGCTTCACTCAGACTCAAACCCTTGCCCGACAGGCCCTGGCCGTGGGCAGCGCCAATGAAGTGCGCGCACTAGTGGAGGCCCTGTAATGGCCCGGATTCTTACTTTGACCCTCAACCCGGCGCTGGACCTGACCGTCCAGTTGCCGCGCCTTGACGCCGGCCAGGTCAACCGCAGCGAGGTGATGCACACCCACGCCGCCGGCAAAGGCGTGAACGTGGCGCAGGTGCTGGCGGACCTCGGTCATCAGCTGACCGTCAGTGGCTTTCTTGGCGAAGACAACCTGCAAGCGTTCGAAACATTGTTCGCTAAACGCGGTTTTGTCGATGCGTTCATCCGCGTTCCCGGTGAAACCCGCAGCAATATCAAACTGGCGGAAAGCGACGGACGCATCACCGACATCAATGGGCCGGGACCGCAGGTCAGCGAAGCGGCGCAGCAGGCCTTGATGGAGCGACTGGAGCAGATTGCCCCGGGCCATGATGCGGTGGTGGTTGCCGGCAGTTTGCCGATGGGCGTCAGTGCGCAATGGTTGCAGGCGTTGATTTTGCGCTTGAAGAAGTTGGGCTTGAACGTCGCCCTCGACACCAGCGGCGAGGCATTGCGCGCAGCGCTGAAAGCGGGACCGTGGCTCATCAAACCCAACACTGAAGAGCTGGCCGAAGTATTGGATTGCGAGGTCGTCTCGGTCAGTGCCCAGGCCTTGGCGGCGGAGCGCTTGCACGCCCAGGGCATCGAGCATGTGGTGATTTCCCATGGTGCCGAGGG
Source organism: Pseudomonas sp. P4_C4 (assembly GCF_056402055.1). NCBI lineage: Bacteria > Pseudomonadati > Pseudomonadota > Gammaproteobacteria > Pseudomonadales > Pseudomonadaceae > Pseudomonas > Pseudomonas sp. P4_C4. Next base: position 39,664 of record NZ_JBFUID010000008.1, read on the forward strand.
TGTGAACTGGTTCAGCGTCGGTTCGGCACTGCATGCCACTCCGCCCAGGGTCAGTGTCGCCAGTACGGTGGGCGCGGGCGACTCATTGCTGGCGGGGATGCTCCACGGTTTGCTCAGTGCCGATACGCCGGAGCAGACCTTGCGCACCGCCACGGCGATTGCCGCGATGGCAGTGACCCAGATCGGATTCGGCATTGGCGATGCAGCGCAACTGGCGCAGCTCGAACAGGGTGTGCGCGTGCGTCCCCTGACAGAACAATAAGAGGGTTTGTCATGAAGTTAGCCATCGTTACGGCCTGCCCGAACGGCATGGTCACCAGTGTGCTGTGTGCCCGGCTGCTCGATGCCGCGGCTCAGCGTCAGGGCTGGAGCACCAGTGTCGAAATCACCGATGCCGCGCATCCCGAAAAACAACTGTCGGCGGCCACCCTGGACGCGGCCGAGTGGGTGCTGCTGGTGACCAGCGCGCCGGTGGAGATGTCGCGGTTTGTCGGTAAGCGGCTGTTCCAGAGCACCCCGGCCCAGGCCCTGCAAGACGTGGAAGCCGTGTTGCGGCGCGGTGCGCAGGAGGCTCAGGTTTACGCCGCTGACGAAGCCGTCGTCGAACCTGTGACGGTGCCTCAAAACACGCCGCGACTGGTGGCCGTCACCGCGTGCCCGACGGGTGTCGCTCACACGTTCATGGCTGCCGAAGCCTTGCAGCAAGCGGCCAAACGCCTGGGCTATGACCTGCAAGTGGAAACCCAGGGCTCGGTCGGCGCGCGCAATCCATTGAGCGCGCAAGCGATCGCCGAGGCCGATGTGGTGCTGTTGGCGGCTGATATCGAAGTCGCCACCGAGCGTTTCGCCGGCAAGAAAATCTATCGCTGTGGCACCGGTATCGCTCTCAAGCAAGCTGAAGCGACCTTGAAAAAGGCCTTGGCCGAAGGCCAGCAGGAAAGCGCTTCGAGCAGCGCCAAGGGCCCAGCCAAATCAGAGAAAACCGGCGTCTATAAACACCTGCTGACCGGCGTGTCGTTCATGTTGCCGATGGTGGTGGCCGGCGGACTGATGATCGCCTTGTCGTTCGTGTTCGGCATCACCGCATTCAAGGAGCAGGGCACGCTGGCGGCGGCGTTGATGCAGATCGGTGGCGACACTGCATTCAAGTTGATGGTGCCGCTGCTGGCAGGCTATATCGCCTATTCCATCGCTGACCGTCCGGGCCTCGCGCCGGGGATGATCGGCGGTCTGCTGGCGAGCACCTTGGGCGCCGGATTTATCGGCGGGATCATTGCCGGTTTTCTGGCCGGTTATGTGGCCAAGGCGATCAACCGTTATGCACGTTTGCCGCAAAGTCTTGAGGCGCTGAAGCCGATCCTGATCATTCCGTTGCTGGCGAGTCTGTTCACCGGCCTGGTGATGATCTATGTGGTTGGCAAACCGGTCGCCGGCATGCTCGCCGGGCTCACGCATTTCCTCGACAGCATGGGCACCACCAACGCGATTCTGCTGGGTGTATTGCTGGGCAGCATGATGTGCGTCGACCTCGGCGGGCCGATCAACAAGGCGGCCTATGCCTTCTCGGTCGGGTTGCTGGCGTCGCAGAGTTACGCGCCGATGGCGGCGACCATGGCGGCCGGCATGGTGCCGCCGATCGGCCTGGGCATCGCCACGTTCATTGCGCGGCGCAAGTTTGCGCAGACTGAGCGCGAAGCCGGTAAGGCAGCACTGGTGCTGGGGCTGTGCTTCATCTCCGAAGGGGCTATTCCGTTTGCGGCGAAAGACCCGTTGCGGGTGATTCCGGCGAGCATCGCCGGCGGTGCGTTGACTGGTGCGCTGTCGATGTATTTCGGCTGCAAACTGATGGCGCCCCACGGTGGGTTGTTCGTGCTGGCGATCCCGAATGCGATCAACCATGCGCTGCTTTATTTGCTGGCGATTGTGGCAGGGAGCCTGTTGACGGCGGTGGTGTATGCGCTGGTGAAACGGTCGGAGGCGGTGGAGCTGGCGGTAGAGCCCGTCAGCGCCTGACACCCAATCCTGTAGGAGCGAGCCTGCTCGCGATGACGGCGTGATATTCAGCAAATATGGCGACTGTTACACTGCTATCGCGAGCAGGCTCTCTCCTACAATGGATCTGCATTGCTAGTAGATATTTGTGTCATGCCAGGGTCTTAGGGCCATGCTTTAGTTTTTCCTTTTTCAGGGAGAACACCATGAGCGATTTCAACCTCGGGCGCCGTCGTGTCATGCAAGCGGTCGGCGCCGGATTGCTGTTGCCGGGGCTGGCGCCGGCGGTGATCGCTTCGGTCAAGGACCGGCCGCAACTCACCGACGGCGTGCAGTCCGGCGACCTGCTGGGCGACCGGGCGATCATCTGGAGCCGCTGCGATCGCCCCGCGCGGATGGTGGTGGAGTGGGACACCCGCAGCCTGTTTTCCAACCCTCGACGTTTCGTCTCGCCCCTGGCCGATGCGCGCACCGATTTCACCGCTCGGGTCGAACTCAGCGGGCTGCCCGCCGACCAGGCGATTTTCTATCGCGTGCAGTTTGAGGACGCCCAGAGCGGCGTTGCCAGCGAGCCCTGGTTCGGTCACTTGCGCAGCGTGCCGCAGACCCGGCGCGACATCCGTTTTGTCTGGAGCGGCGACTCCGCCGGCCAGGGCTTCGGCATCAACCCGGACTTTGGCGGCATGCGCATCTACGAGGCGATGCGCCGGCGGCTGCCGGACTTCTTTATCCACAGCGGCGACATCATTTACGCCGATATCCCGATCCGGGCGCAGCTCACCACAGAAGGCGGCCGGGTATGGCGCAACATCACCACCGAGGCCAAGAGCAAAGGCGCCGAGACCCTCGATGAGTACCGTGGTAATTACCGCTACAACCTGATGGACGAAAACATCCGTCGCTTCAACGCCGAGGTCCCGCAGATCTGGCAGTGGGACGACCATGAAGTGGTGGACAACTGGTCGCCCGGCAAGCAGCTGGGTGCGCGTTACCAGAGCAAAGATATCCACAGTCTGGTGGACCGCGCACGCCAGGCCTGGCTCGAATACGCGCCGATGCGCTGGCAGAGCGCCGATGGCGGCGGGCGCATCTATCGCAAGCTCGGTTACGGGCCCATGCTCGATGTGTTCGTGGTGGACATGCGCAGTTATCGCGGGGCCAATGACGACAATCTGGGCGAGGCCAAGCCATTCCTCGGTCGTGAGCAACTGGACTGGCTCAAGCGCGAAATGCAGGCCTCGAATGCGCAATGGAAAGTGATCGCCGCCGACATGCCCATCGGCCTCGGCGAAGGGGACGGCGAAGTCAGCCCCGGTGTCACGAGGTGGGACGCGGTGGCCAACGGTGACCCCGGCCCGGCCCAGGGCCGCGAACTGGAAATCGCCGAATTGCTCGGCTTTCTGCGGGCGCAGCAGGTGCGCAATTTCCTGTTCCTGACCGCGGATGTGCATTACTGCGCGGCCCATCATTACCACCCGGATCGGGCGGCGTTTCAGGATTTCGAACCGTTCTGGGAGTTCGTCGCCGGGCCTTTGAATGCCGGCAGCTACGGGCCGAATCCGCTGGATAAAACCTTTGGTCCTGAAGCGGTGTTCGAAAAGGCCCCACCGGCGCAGAACCTCTCGCCGTTTGCCGGGTTTCAGTTTTTTGGCGAGGTGAACATCGATGGGCAGAGCGGGGAGTTGAGCGTGGTGTTGCGCGATCTGGATGGTGTGTCGGTGTTTGAGCAGAAGTTGCAGCCGGTCTGATCGCTGGACACAAAGCCCCTGTGGGAGCGAGCTCGCTCCCACAGGGAATTCAGTGAATCAGTACACGTCGCGGCGGTAGCGGCCCTGTTCGATCAGGCGCTCCACTTCGGCGGCGCCCAACACCTCGTTGAGCACCTGGTCCACGCCTGAAGCCATGCCTTGAAGGCTGCCGCAGATGTAGATCACCGCACCGTCCGCCAGCCACTTCTTGAGCTCGGCTGCCGATTCGCGCAGGCGATCCTGTACGTAAACCTTTTCGGCCTGGTCGCGGGAAAACGCCAGGTCGAGGCGCGCCAGATCACCATTGATCAGCCACTCCTCCAGCTCCTTTCGGCACAGGTAATCGTGTTCGCGATTGCGCTCGCCAAACAGCAGCCAGTGACGTTGCTGACCGTCGGCAATCCGCGCCTTGAGCAGGCTGCGCAACCCGGCCAGCCCCGTGCCGTTGCCCAGCAGGATCATCGGCACCGGCTGCGCCGGCAGATGGAAACCGCTATTGCGCCGCACTCGCAGGCTGATGGAACTGCCTACGGGCGCGTGCTCGGTCAGCCAACCGGAGCCGACGCCGAGGTTGCCGTCGGCATGCACTTCCTGGCGCACGATCAATTCCAGCACGCCATCGGCCGGGATCGACGCAATGGAATACTCGCGCATGGCCAACGGCACGAGGGCCTCTGCCAACGCTTGGGCGTGCAGGCCGACCAGATGGGCGCGGTTCTCCGGCAACTGGCGGCTGGCCAGGGCCTGTTCGAGGGTTTCCTCCAGGCCGTTGAGTTGCACCCTGGTTTCACCGTGAATGCCCAGGCCGTCGAGGAAATGCTCGATGGCCCACGGGCAATTGCGCGGCAACACTTCCACCAGGTCGCCCGCCAGCCAGCTGCTGGTGGAAGGAGGCTTGAGGCCCAACAAGTACACCGGCGAGCCACTGCTGTCCGGGTTGAGCAGTTCACGACGCAGCAGGGTCCAGTTGTCGTAGTTGGGTGCTTGCCAGGTATCCACGGGGGCCTGACCGGTCAACAGGCCCAGTTGCTGTTGCCAGTGACGCAAGGCGTAAGGGTCACCGCTGTCGACCTCCACCGGGGCGAACAGGGTCTTTGCGCCATGTTCACCCAACCAGGCGTGCAGGCGTTTGGCGAAACCGCAGAAGTGTTGATACTGCCGGTCGCCCAACCCAAGGACGGCATAATTCAGGCGTCCCAGGCTCGGTGCCCGGCCCAGTACCTTGCGCTCGAAACCGCGGGCGCTGTCCGGTGCTTCGCCGTCGCCGAAGGTGCTGATGACGAACAAGGCATTGTTCGATTCATGCAAGTCCTGCTCGCTGACGTCCGCCAATGGTTGCACTTTTACCGGCAAGCCTGCGGCCTGCAATTGACCGGCGGTCTGCCATGCCAACTGCTCGGCAAAACCACTTTGGCTGGCGAAGCCGATCAGCCACGCCGGCGCATCGCTGGCGGTTTGCACGAGGTCTTTGCGCGCATCCTTGATCTGGCGTTTTTTGCGCCGACGATCCAGGTACAGCATCCAGCCGGTGACGAAGAACAGCGGCATGGTCAACGCGGTGAGGGTCAGGATGATGCGCCCGACGATGCCGAAGTAACTGCCGACGTGCAGCGCATAGATGCTGGTCAGCAGTTGCGCCTTGAGGCTCTTGTCGCTGTAGCGATCAACCCGTTTGACCACACCGGTGGCCGGGTCGAGGGTGATCTGGTTGAGGGCGCGGTCGTGAGGCGAAGTTTTCAGCAGGAAGTACACGGTCGCTGGTTGGCCGGCCACGGGCGGCATGCGCACATTATAGGAACTGAGTTGCGGACCGGCCGCGCTGTAGATGCTGCTCCACATCGCCGCGTAATCGGCCGTCGGTGCCGGACCGCTTGGCGCAGGGCCGCGTCCGCCGCGAACGCGTTCGTTCTGCGGTGAGTCGGAGAGCAACCGGGTCAACCCCTTGTTGTACCACTCGTAGGACCAGGACAACCCGGTCAGCGCCGCCAGGAGGTAAAACACCAGGCACCAGGTGCCGGCCACCGAGTGCAGGTCCCAGTTGAAACTGCGACCCTTTTTCTTCCAGTCCAGAGTCAGCCAGGCGCGCCAGCTTCTCCACTGGCGAGGCCAGCGCAGGTACAGGCCGGACAGGCAGAAGAACACCAGGATCAGCGTGCACGCACCGGTGATCTGCCGACCCGTGTCGCCCATGGCGAGAAAGCGGTGCAGTTGCAGCATCAGGCCGAAGAAGTCCTGGCCGGTGGCGTCGCCGAGGAATTCGGCTGTGTACGGGTCGAAGTAGCGCATCTCGCCTCGGCGCTCACCCGGCGGCGGGGTGAACCACACTTTGGCGGCGTTGCCGCTGTCGGTTTCCACGGTGAGCATCGAGACTTTTTTGCCCGACACGGCTTCGATGCGCTCCACCAGTTCGGCAGGCGGCAGCACACCGGCGACCTGTTTTTCGACCTGCAACACGGAAGGGTTGAGCACATTCAGGATTTCATCCTGAAACGACACCGTTGCCCCGGTGATGCCCATCAGGGCCAGGACCAGCCCGGAGCTGATGCCGAAAAACCAGTGCAACTGGAACAGGGTTTTCTTCAACACGTCGCTCGCCTTGTTCGTTCAAATTGATTCATCACGGCGCGCATTATGCCGTGGGGTTGTCGAGAAGCATTCTTTCTTACACACAAAAGCCCCGTTCATGTGGATGAACGGGGCCTCGGGCTTCACACGTCTATCAGAAATGGAAGTTGGTGCTCAGCAGTGCGGTACGACCGGCCGCCTGGTTGGCGAAGTGAGTCGAGAACGCCTTGTCGTAGTAGGTTTCGTCGGTCAGGTTCTGCACGTTCAGTTGCAGGTCGACGTTCTTGGTCAGCTTATAGGCCGCCATCGCGTCGTAACGAACGTAGGAATCAACCATGGTGGTGTTGGCGGTACTGCCGAACACGTCATCGACATAGAACGCACCGCCACCGATGGTCAGCCTTGGCGTGACCTGGTAGGTCGTCCACAGGCTGGCGCTGTTTTCCGGCGTGTTAGGTAACTGGTTGCCGTCATTGGCCGCGCCCAATGGGCCACCATCGATTTGTTCGCTGTCCATGTAGGCGTAACCGGCGAACACTTGCCATTTGTCGGTGAGCTTGCCGCTGGCCGACAGTTCGATGCCTTGAACGCGGGTTTTGCCGACGTTTTCGAAGGTGGTGGTGTTGGTCTGCACACGAGCGTTGTCTTTCTCGGTGCGGAAGATATCGGCGGTCAACGACAGGCGATTGTTCAGCAGATCCCACTTGGTACCGATTTCGTAGTTCTTGGTGGTTTCCGGCTCCATGTCGCTGCTCAGCAGGTTGCCGTTGCGATCCGGCGTGCCACCCAACGGGTTGCCTTCCGAACCTTCGCCCAAGGTGTTGCCCGGTGGCGTGGCAGACGTCGCGTAGGACGCATAGATGCTGCCGTTTTCGGCTGGCTTGTAGACCACGCCGAACTGGCCAGTGACGAATTCGCTGGTGTCCTTGCCTTTGGCTGCGTTGCCTTTGGTCACGACGGTGGCGCCGGAACCGTCAAAGGTACGGTACTGGGTATTGAAATGGTCATACCGCAGGCCCATGTTCACCAGCCACTGCTCGGACAACGTCAGGGTGTCGAACACGTACAGTGCGTAGGTGTCGGCCTTGGTGTTGGTGCCGGCGTAATTACGCGAGATGGCACCGTTCCATGGATCATTCGGGTTCGGGTTGGACAGCGAGGTGCAGTTGAAGCCGCTTGGCGCGCCGATCAGTGCCGGCGAGCAGTTGGTGGTCACCGCTGCTGTTCCCGGGGTGGTGTCCGTGTTGACATTGTACGAGGATTTTTCACTTTCCTCGTGGGTGTATTCGACACCGGTGGAGAAGCTGTTCTTGAACCCGGCAATGTAGACATCGCCAAACAGGTCGGTCTGGTTGGTGGTGGTCTCGGTGTTGCTCACGCGGGTGTTCGCGCGGCGCCAGACGCTGCCGTTGTTGACGTTGCCTTTACTGTCGTCCGGCTGGGTCAGGATGTAATCCTGCATGCTGGTGCCGTGACGCAGGGTGTTCTTGATGGTCAGCGAGTCGCTCAGGTCGTGCTCGATGGCGAAGGTCGCGGTGTCGGTGCGGGTCTTGCGGAAGTCGCGATCGGTCAGACCATAGAAGTTGCTGCTGTCGCCGCCGTCATTCGGCTTGTCCGGATTGGCCTTGGTACGGGCAGTCGAGCCACCGACCGGGATGGAGTACGGAATACCCGAGTCCGGCGTGTCATTGCTTTCGAGGTGGTAGTAGTCGAGGTTGACGCGTGTGTCCGTACCCAGGCCGAAGGCCAGGGACGGTGCAACACCCCAACGGTCGTAGTCGACGCTGTCACGTCCGGCGACGTTGCTCTCGTGGCTCAACAGGTTCAGACGGCCAGCGGCGGTGTCGGTGAACTGGTAGTTGCCGTCGAAGGTGTAGCGTTGGGTCTGGTCGGAGCCCCAGGTGAAACCACCGTCGAGCGAATCGCCCAGGTGCGCTTTCTTGCTGACCAGGTTGATGCTGCCGCCGGCGGCGCCACGGCCGCCGATCGCGGAGTTCGGGCCTTTGCTGACTTCGATCGATTCAACGGCGAAGATCTCGCGGCTCTGGGAACCGGTATCGCGCACGCCGTCCAGATAGGTGTCGCCCTGGGCGTCGAAGCCGCGGATGAACGGACGGTCGCCCTGCGGGTTGCCGCCTTCACCGGCACCGAAAGTGATGCCCGGAACAGTGCGCAGTGCGTCCTGCAAGTTGAGCGAACCGGTGTCTTTCAGAACCTGCTGCGGAACAACGGTCACCGAGCGCGGCGTGTCGATCAGCGGCGCCGTGTACTTGGGGGAGGAGGCTTTCTCGACGTTGTAGGTCGTCTCGTCCTGGGCTTCGCCGGTGATGGCGGTGGCGCCCAGCGAAATCACTTTGTCCGGTGCTTTTTCGTCGGTTTTTTCCGCCGCGAAAACCATGTGGCCCGCAGAGCCGGCAGTAATCGCCATGCCGATGGCGGATGCGAGCAGACGTGGTGAACTGACCGGTACTTGTGGTTGTTGACGCGACATTTGAATTCCCCTCCCCAAGGATTTGAGGCCGCGGAATATAGGGTAAACAGGTATTCGTAACAATTGCGAAATATTACTATTCGCACTTAATTTACATTCTTTACAATTTACCCTTACGGTTTTTGCTGACTCACTCGTCAGATGTGTTTTACACAGGCAATAAGAATCAATACCATTAGAGCTCCTTTGGTTTCAGGTGCCTTTGTCATGCTGCTGCACATTCCCGGCCTGTTCGAAAAAGACGAGGTGCAGCGCATTCGCGAGGCTCTGGAACAAGCGGATTGGGCTGATGGCAAGATCACCGCCGGCTACCAGTCGGCCAAGGCCAAGCACAATTTGCAGCTGCCTGAAGGGCATCCGCTGGCCAAGGAGATCGGCGCGGCGATGCTGGAGCGGCTGTGGAAAAACCCGCTGTTCATGTCGGCTGCACTGCCGCACAAAGTCTTTCCTCCGTTAGTGAACTGTTACACCGCCGGTGGCAGTTTCGACTTCCATATCGACAATGCGGTGCGCCAACCTAAAGGCAGTATCGAACGGGTACGCACGGACTTGTCCGCCACGCTGTTCTTCAGCGAGCCCGAGGATTACGACGGTGGCGAACTGGAAATCCAGGACACCTTCGGCACCCAGCAGGTGAAGCTGCCTGCCGGTGACATGGTGCTGTACCCCGGCACCAGCCTGCACAAGGTCAATACGGTGACGCGCGGAACGCGACTCGCCTCGTTTTTCTGGACGCAAAGCCTGGTGCGTGAAGACAGCCAGCGCGCCCTGTTGTTCGAGATGGACGGAGCCATCCAGCAACTGACCCGTGATGTGCCCGATCATCTGTCACTGATCCGCCTGACCGGCACTTATCACAATCTGCTGCGTCGCTGGGTCGAGGTGTAAGTGGCGGATTTTCGTTTACGCCGCGAGGAATTGCTCGACGGTGAGCGCCTGCGCGCGATGCTCGACGAAAGTCCGGCCCGCGCGGCCCAGGCCATCCTGATTGCCGCACGCGAAGGGGAGATTGAAGCCCAGGCTTTGCTCGGGCAGATTCTGCTCGACGGCCAGGGGATCGCGCAGGATAAGCCGCTGGCGCTGAGCTGGTTCGGCATCGCCGCGCGCCAGGGGCACCTGATGGCGCGCAACATGCTCGGCCGTTGTCATGAGCATGGTTGGGGTTGTGCGGACGATGCATCGCTGGCGGCCAGGCATTACCGAATTGCCGCTGCGGCAGGGCTGGATTGGGCGATGTACAATTTCGCCAATCTGCTCGCCACCGGGCGCGGTGTAGCCGAGGATCAGGCGCTGGCGCTTAGCTGGTATCGGCGTGCGGCGGACCTTGGCCATGCGAAGTCGATGAACCTGCTGGGGCGCTATATGGAGGAAGGCCGATTTTGCCAGGCCGACCCGGATGCCGCTTTCGAGTGGTATCGACGTTCTGCCAAGGGTGGGGATTTCCGCGGGCAATTCAGCTATGCGGCTGTTCTGGCGCAGGACGGGAAAATCGAAGAGGCCTTGGTGTGGTTGCACAAGGCATTGGCGGCAGGGAACCTGAACTTCCTGCGCGTCAGCGGCCAGGCACTGTTACACGCTCCTCACCCGGATCTACGGGCATTGGCGCCGTGCTTTGAACAGCGTGCCGTGCAATTGCAAAATCAGGCGCTGGCATGAGCATGTGGGTATGACAGTCATTGAGGCGAGCGAAAAGGCTGCTCAGGGTTTTCGCTCGCATTAATCGAAGTTGCCGCAAACAACCGAATCGAAACCGGTTTAGCTCTTCCATTCCCCGCGCAGAGACTTCATATGCTTCATGAAAATATCTGATTGTTCAATGAAGCGTTTAACCACCGACTCGAGATCGTCGCTCTCGTCATGTTCGGTAAGTTCCAGGAATTTATTAATGGCGTCGGCGAGAACACTCAATTCATGGGTATAGAGTTCTCTGGGTGTTTGTACAGACTGGAATTCCTCCAGCTGATTCTTTTGATTCTGTAGGATTTTTATATCTTGATTGATGCGAGCGAGATTGCGGCGGCGGTCATCCAGTTGTTTTTGAATCTGGCTTCTGGCTTGGATCAGGTTGTCATACTTTATACTGTCGCTGATTAAATTGAGGATCTTGCCGGCGGCAGCAATACCTGCCTTGACAAGTTCGACTTGAGGGGCGGGCAAGTTGAGGGTGGCGAGTTTTTCAGCGGTTAGAAATAATTCCTTGATGAGCAAGAAGTTGTCTGTCGCTTCAATGAGTTTTATCGCCTCGTTCAGCTCTGTTTCGTTTTTTACCAGTCGTGCTATTGCGCTTTCTTCTTCTGAGATATACGGAGTAGCGTTGCTGATTGAAGTTTCCAGCTCTTTAATTCGGTATTGGTTGTCGCTGAGTGTCACTGCTTTCAGATTTATCAGATTGTTGTTTAATGCCGTCAGAAAATCTAATGTTCCGGTTGTCCCGCTCTTCATTAATATTTTGATTTCTTTGTAAAAGCTGTCTATCGCCTCCTGCTGTTCCGGTGTGGGTGTTCCTGTTTTCAGGTTTTCAATGGCGGTAAGGAAGTGTTTGATTTCAGTAATGGGTAATGCTGTGGGGGTCAGGGTTAAGGTGCTGAGCGCCTGCTTGTTGGTTGAATTTATTTCTTCCTGTAGCGACTTTAATTGTTCCCCTAGTACGGGTAAGTAAATGGTGCTCAATGTACGGATTTTATAATTGAGTGCTTCTCTGCTCTCCTTGATTTTTTTCATGTCAGGTACTGGGTATTGAAATGAGGTGTCTAGTGTATGTACGGTCATGATTGTCCTGTCTTTAAAAGGAAGATTGATGGTAGGGGGGAAGTTTGCACTTGCGGAGTTCAGGCGTTTCGGGTGGCGTTGTTAAAGGCTGTCAATAAATCGCCCGCCTGCTTTTTTATCTTTGACCAGTTATCCATCATCGTGGTTAGCCTGGAGACAAAAGACACCAGGTACATGGCATTGGTAACGCCATCGAGTTTTTTGCTGGATGAGTCGATATAAGCCTGTATCAACTCCCAGAGACTTTCGAGGTTCGATGAACTGCCAGCAGCACCTTCGATCCTGACATGCAGGTCCTGTAGGCTGGTTTCGAATGCCCGCAACGATGCGAGGGTCGCATTGGTGGTTGCAATTTTTGTTTCGATTTCACGTCGTTCGGTTGTTAGCAGATCCAGTTCATTACGAGCCTTGTTGGCCTTGTCTCCATATATTGTAGAAGCAATGATAAAGCCAACTGCGCCACCGATGAGTCCCCACCATTTACTTTTGGAGTATTCTTCGATTTCCGCGAGTTTTTCGTTGATGCGCTGGTTGAGAATTTCAATCCTTTGATTGAACAGTTTTATTTTTTCGTCGAAGTTGTGGCTGTTGCACAGGGCTATTTTCAAACCCAGTGCCGGTTTCAGTGAGTTGCTGATTTCCCGTTTGAATTCGGTGATCTGGGCTTTGGTGATCTGCGTGCTTGCGCTGTGTTCGGTAATAACTGCTTTAAGCTCTTCAACCAGTTCCAGTAATGCCGGAATTTTTCGTTTCTCATCTCCAGTCAATTGGATTTCCGGCAGATTGTCGATTTCCTCCGGGCTCAGGCTGCCGATTTTTCCGACTCCACTGATGTAGCTGGGTAGTGTCATCAGGTAGTTGATGATGGATTGACTGCTTGAAGTGAAATTGTCGGCAAATACATGAAGATCCGAACCAACTCTCTTCATGTTTGATTCCAGCGGCGACCAGGTTTCAGCATGATTTCTCATGGATTTATACAATTTTTTCATATCGGCAGATTTAAGCCCGGCGATATTCAGTTGGTCATACTTGTGTATCTGTTCTATTTCATCAATTTCGATGGGTAGCGCCAGTCCGGCATTGACGTAGCGTCTTATTTTTCTGATGTCATCGTTTGTAACCAATAGTCCACGTTCACGCTCGACACCTTCGAGGGTGCCGGAAACGGCCCCCATGAAATCCGATGTCAGTGAGTTAAGTTCTTCGGCGGTAATGGTCTGTTCTTGAATGGCTAACATGAAAATCCCTTTTGTGTTTTTTCGTCATGGAGGTCCTTGTTGTTGCCGCTGAAAAGTAATGGTAGTTGTGGTTAAAGTTAAGTCTGGAAGAATTTCAATGTGTGTCGGGTAGGGAGTGAAACTCTGAGTTTTGCTGTTTCTATTGAATAAAGTGCAGCTTTCTGATATCGAAACTTAATGTGTTGTGAAGTCGCTTTGGAATCGCTTTCAAGATGAAATGGTGGAAATAAAAAAAAGGCCTGTGATTACTCACAGGCCTTTTTTGTACAGCGGGCAGAATTTAAACGTAGAACGACTTCAGCGGCGGGAAGCCATTGAACTCAACAGCGCTGTAACTGGTGGTATAGGCACCGGTCGACAGCCAGTACAGGCGATCACCGATGGCCAGGTTCAGCGGCAGGCCGTACTTGTAGTTTTCGTACATGATGTCGGCGCTGTCGCAGGTCGGGCCAGCGATGACCACTTCTTCCATCTCGCCCTTTTTCTCGGTCCAGATCGGGAACTTGATGGCTTCGTCCATGGTTTCGATCAGGCCGGAGAACTTGCCCACATCCGTGTACACCCAACGCTCTACCGCGGTACGGGATTTACGCGCAACCAGCACCACTTCGCTGACCAGGATACCGGCGTTGGCGATCAGCGAACGGCCCGGTTCCAGGATGATTTCCGGCAGGTCGTCACCGAAGTCTTCCTTGAGGAAACGGATGATTTCCTCGGCGTAGGTTTCCAGGCTGTTGGTGCGGGTGATGTAGTTGGCCGGGAAGCCGCCGCCCATATTGATCAGTTTCAGGTGAATGCCGTCTTCTTCCTTCAGGCGTTCGAAGATCACTTTGACCTTGGCGATGGCCGCGTCCCAGACGCTGATGTCGCGCTGCTGCGAACCCACGTGGAACGAGATGCCGTAAGGCACCAGGCCCAGGTCGCGGGCGAGGATCAGCAGGTCCATGGCCATGTCGGTCTGGCAGCCGAATTTGCGCGACAGTGGCCAGTCGGCGGTGGTCGAGCCTTCGGTCAGGATGCGCACGTAGACTTTCGAACCCGGTGCGGCCTTGGCGATGTTGCGCAGGTCGGCTTCGGAGTCGGTGGAAAACAGGCGCACGCCCTTCTCGTAGAAGTAGCGGATGTCCTTGGATTTCTTGATGGTGTTGCCGTAGCTGATACGGTCGGCGCTGACGCCGCGATCCATCACTTTGTCCAGTTCATAGATCGAGGCGATGTCGAAGCTCGAGCCTTTCTCTTTGAGCAGGTCGATGATCTCGACGGCCGGGTTGGCCTTGACCGCGTAGTAGACCTTGGCGAATTCGAAACCGGCGCGCAGGTCGTCATAGGCCTGGCTGATCATCGCGGTGTCGATCACCACGAACGGGGTTTCCTGCTTGTCGGCGAACGCCTTCATTTTGTCAAAAGTGGCGCGCGCGAAATAATCTTCGACCTGGATCGGCATGCTGGGAACTCCTACTGGCAAACTAAAATTATCAATGGGTGCAAATGAACGTCCTCCGTATCCCCACTTTGGTTCGCCTACTTCCCAAGGCATGTCGCCGAAAGCAAAAAGGCCATGGGAAGTGCAGCTTTCCCTTGGCCTTGCTGTCTCGTCGTCAGTACTTGAGCCGGATGGATCGTTTCCAGCATGGACGTTCGGCGCGAACTTTAGGGCGTGAGGGGCCTGAGATCAACAAAAAATGTCGCGTTTTTGCACTCTTCTGACGTGCGTTGCGAGCATTACTCTTTGTAACCGACACAGATGACAGTCGGATGTTCCCAAGGAATTGTGAAGTGTTAAGAATACCTGCACGTTCGACGCTTTTGTGCGCCAAGTCGCTAGTAACTACGATAGCGTCAACATCGCCGACGTTGGCTGCGAAAAGGTAGGCTGAGAGGGGATTTGACTATTTCAGCGCGTATTTTCGGATGGCTTTTACAGACGCGACTGTTGATATTTTTTTCCGGTATGCCGATTACCCAAAAATTGCACAAACCTTGTAGGAGCGAGCCTGCTCGCGATGGCATTTTCACTGCCAACATCGTCGTTGACTGATATTGCGCTATCGCGAGCAGGCTCACTCCTACAGGTTTTGCGTTTTTTACCTGGCGATATGGGTGATCAGGCGATCACTGCCTTGGCAGGCGACACGATATTGGTCTTCATCCCGCGCGATCGGCCAGAGCTCAGGTAAGCCGCAATCGACTCCTGCGTCACCTCCCCCAAAAACACCCGCTCGGCATCCATCACCGGCAACCACGCGCGATTGAACTCGTACATGCGCGACAGCAAGATGCGCAAGTGCTCGTCGTACGCTGCGGTGGCGTTGAACTCGCGTTGGTACTGCGCGCAAGTGCCGGCTTGACGGTGCAGGTCGCGACGGCGCACGTAACCCAGGGCTTTATTCTCGGCACAAGTGACCACCACGTAGCGTCGGTCATGCTCGTCCATCAACTCCAGCGCTTCGGCCACCGGGGTTTGCGGGCTGACGGAAGGCGCGTTGTCCGCCGCGTCTTCGGCTTTTACCAGCAGCAGGCGCTTGAGTGTGCTGTCCTGACCGACGAAGTTGCTGACAAACTCATCCGCCGGGTGCGCGAGCAACGTGTCCGGGTGATCGATCTGCAACAGCTTGCCGGCGCGGAAGATCGCGATCTTGTCGCCGAGCTTGATCGCTTCGTCGATGTCATGGCTGACCATGATCACGGTCTTGTTCAGCGCCCGCTGCATTTCGAAGAACTCGTTCTGG
This sequence comes from Pseudomonas sp. P4_C4, assembly GCF_056402055.1. Lineage (NCBI taxonomy): Bacteria > Pseudomonadati > Pseudomonadota > Gammaproteobacteria > Pseudomonadales > Pseudomonadaceae > Pseudomonas > Pseudomonas sp. P4_C4. The sequence goes on from NZ_JBFUID010000008.1 coordinate 55,199, forward strand.
ATCATCTCGCGGTTGATCGGGTCGACCGCACCGAAGGGTTCGTCCATCAACAGCAGCGGCGCATCGGCGGCCAGTGCGCGAATCACACCGATCCGCTGTTGTTGGCCTCCGGACAATTCCCGCGGATAGCGATGCAGGTATTGCTTGGGTTCGAGCTTGATCATGCTCATCAACTCACGGGCGCGGTCGTGGCATTTCTGCTTGTCCCAGCCGAGCAGTTTCGGCACGACCACGATGTTCTCTTCGATGGTCATGTTCGGGAACAGACCGATCTGCTGGATCACGTAGCCGATGTTGCGGCGCAGCGTTACTTCGTCGAGACCGGTGGTGTCTTCGCCGTTGATCAGGATCTTGCCCGAGGTCGGTTTGATCAGGCGGTTGATCATTTTCAGCGTGGTGCTTTTGCCGCAACCCGATGGCCCGAGGAACACGCAGATTTCGCCTTCATTGACGGTCAGGCTCACCGAATCCACGGCTTTCACATCTTTGCCGTTGCTTTGGAAGGTCTTGCTGAGGTTTTGAAGTTCGATCATTTGAGCAGTCCTTTTGGAGTCAACGAGCGCTGTAGCACTTGCAGAATGAGGTCGGCGATGATTGCCAGCACACTGACCAGCACAGCACCGACGATCAGCATCGACATGTCGCTGCGGCTGATGGAAGCGAGGATGAGTACGCCGAGGCCTCCGGCGCCGATGGTGGCGGCGATGGTCATGACACCGATGTTCATCACCACGGCGGTGCGCACACCGGCGAGGATTACCGGTACGGCGATGGGCAGTTCGACCATGCGCAGGCGCTGGCCGAAGGTCATGCCGATACCGCGGGCGGCTTCGCGGATGCCCGGCTCGACGCTGGTCAGGGCCAGGTAGGTGTTGCGCATGATCGGCAACAGCGAGTACAGGAAAACCGCGGTAATCGCCGGCATCGGCCCCAGGCCCTGGTCGAACTTTGAGTAGAACGGCAGCAGCAGGCCGAACAGGGCAATCGACGGCACAGTCAGCAGCACGGTGGCGCTGGCCTGCAACGGCCCGGCGAGGCTCGGGAAGCGTGTCATCAGGATGCCCAGCGGCACGCCAACCACAATCGCCAGGGTCACGGCGATGCCGACCAGCATGATGTGCTGCCAGGTCAGGTGGATCACCTGCTGCCAGTCGAGATGGGAAAAGGCGTTGATAAATTCCATGACTTTTTCTCTTCCCGCCTCAATTATTAGAAAGCAAGGGGTGTTGGCGCAGGAAATCCGCGGCAACGGCTGAAGGATTTTGGTGCTCGACGTCGACCCGCGCGTTGAGTTCGCGCATGGTGTTGTCGTCGAACAGTTCAGCCAGCGGCTTGAGCTGTGCGGCCAATTGCGGATGCGCATCGAGGTAGGCCTGACGCACCACGGGCGCGGCGGTGTAGTCGGGGAAGTAGTGCTTGTCGTCTTCCAGCAGTTTCAGCTGGAAGGCGTTGAGGCGACCGTCAGTGGTGTAGACCAGACCGGCAAACACCTGGCCGTTGCGCAGGGCGGTGTAGACCAACCCTGCGTCCATCTGCCGGATGTTTTTGCGGGTCAGGTTCATGTCGTAGAGCTTGACCATGCCATCAAGACCGTCCGAACGGTTGGCGAACTCGGTATCCAGCGCCACCAGGTTGTTGGTCTCGGCTTCCTTTCGCAGCACCGTGTTCAGCTCACTGATGGTGTTGATTCGCGGGTATTGGTCGGCGACATTCTTCGGTAGGGCGAGGGCGTAGGTGTTGCTGAATTTCGACGGGGTGAGCCAGACCAGGCCTTTTTTCGCATCGAGTTCTTTCACTCGGGCGTAGGACTGTTCGCTGTCGAGTTTTTCAGTGACATGGTTGTAGGCCACCAGCGAAACGCCGGTGTATTCCCAGAGCATGTCCAACTGGCCACTTTCATGGGCGCTGCGGGCCAGATTGCTGCCCAGGCCGCCGGTCACTTGCACCTCGTAACCCTTGGTGCGCAGGTACTGCGAAGTGATTTCCGCCAGCAGGGTCTGTTCGGTGAACACCCGGGCGCCGATGCGGATCAAGGGTTTGTCAGCGGCTTGGGTAAATCCTGCGAACAGCAGGACGCAGCCTAGTAAAAAGCTTGATGTTTTCATGACGATTCCTTTGCCGAGGCTTAAGACGGGCGCAAGCCGCGTTCGAGCCAGAGGCGGCTGGCGAGTGTCACCAGGCCGTCGAGCAACAAGGCCAGCAGAGCGGTGCAGGCCGCGCCGAGGAGCAATTGCGGCTGATTGTTCAGGGCAATGCCGGGGAAGATCAGGCTGCCGAGACTGTTGGCGCCGATCAGGAACGCCAGCGGCGCCGTCCCGACATTGATCGCCAACGCCACGCGCACACCACCGATGATGATCGGCACCGCGTTGGGCAATTCGACTTTCCGCAGCACCTGGAGCGGGGTCATGCCGATGCCGACGGCGGCTTCCTTGAGCGAACCCTGAACGTTTTTCAGGCCTTCGTAGGTGTTGCGTACGATGGGCAGTAGCGAGGCGAGGAACAGGGCGAAGATGGCCGGGCCGCTGCCGATGCCGAGGATACCGAGGGCTATGGCCAGAACGGCGAGGGGCGGAACGGTGTTGCCGATGTTGAAAAACTGCATGAAGCGTTCGGCACGGCCGACCATGGACGGGCGGCTGAGGAGGATGCCGGCAGGAATGCCCACGACAAGGGCGGCCAGCATGGAAGCGAGGACGAGAATCAGATGAGCTTGCAGGTAAAACAACAAATCGTCGCGGTAGTGTTCGATCGTGTCGATGCCGATCCAGTGGATCAGCAGGGCCAGAAGGGCGATTACCAGCGCGCCTCCTATCAGCCCTTTGCCATAGTGGATAGCCACAGGCGGACTCCTTTTTTCAGTCGGCGAAAAATTTTCGTGTGGCAACGCCATGCCTGGCTGCCGAAAAATGATCGCGAGAAGCAGCTCATGCCGAGCGCGTTCCACTGTAGGAGCGAGCCTGCTCGCGATGGACGTCAACGATAACGCTGGGTATCTGAATGTACGCGTTGTCTGGACGTTTTTTCGCGAGCGAGCTCGCTCCTACAGAGGGTAGGCACACGGCTATTGAGCCATGAGCACAGCCTCGTCAGGCTGAATTGCAGGTGTTTCAGGCCCCCGACGAGTGGTCGTAACGGGGGAGTGGACGTCTCCGTGCTTTAAAAGGTTCCCATCTGAAGCTGCATTTGGCCACCCCTAATGTGCTCAACGGTTCGGTTCTTCGATCAACTTGGGCTATAATCTGCGCCCTTTTTTGAATCACCTGCCAGGCGATTTCCCATGACCAAACAGGCCGCCGAAGTCGCGAAACGCCGCACTTTCGCCATTATTTCCCACCCCGATGCCGGTAAGACCACCATCACCGAGAAGCTCTTGCTGATGGGCAAGGCGATTGCGGTAGCTGGTACGGTGAAATCGCGTAAATCCGACCGCCATGCCACCTCCGACTGGATGGAAATGGAAAAGCAGCGGGGTATTTCCATTACCACGTCGGTCATGCAGTTCCCGTATCGCGAGCACATGATCAACCTGCTCGACACCCCGGGCCACGAAGACTTCTCCGAAGATACCTACCGCACCCTGACGGCGGTGGACTCGGCCTTGATGGTCCTCGACGGCGGTAAAGGTGTAGAGCCACGGACCATCGCCCTGATGGATGTCTGCCGTCTGCGTGACACGCCGATTGTCAGCTTCATCAACAAACTAGACCGTGACATCCGCGACCCGATCGAACTGCTCGACGAAATCGAAGCCGTCCTCAAGATCAAGGCTGCGCCGATCACCTGGCCGATTGGTTGCTACCGTGACTTCAAAGGCGTGTATCACCTCGCCGATGACTACATCATCGTGTACACCGCCGGTCACGGCCACGAGCGCACCGAAACCAAGATCATCGAGAAGCTCGACTCCGATGAAGCCCGTGCGCATCTGGGTGACGAGTACGAGCGTTTCATCGAGCAGCTGGAGTTGGTGCAGGGCGCCTGCCACGAGTTCAACCAGCAGGAATTTCTCGACGGCCAACTGACCCCGGTGTTCTTCGGTACGGCACTGGGCAACTTCGGTGTCGACCACGTACTCGACGCCGTCGTTGATTGGGCGCCGCGCCCACTGGCACGCGTGGCCAACGAGCGCACCGTGGAGCCGGTGGAAGAGAAGTTCTCGGGCTTCATCTTCAAGATCCAGGCGAACATGGACCCGAAACACCGCGACCGCATCGCCTTCATGCGTATCTGCTCCGGCAAATACGAGAAGGGCATGAAGATGCGCCACGTGCGCACCGGCAAGGACGTGCGCATCGGCGACGCGCTGACCTTCTTCTCCTCCGAGCGTGAGCAACTGGAAGAAGCGTTCGCCGGCGACATCATCGGCCTGCACAACCACGGCACCATCCAGATCGGCGACACCTTCAGCGAAGGCGAAGTCCTGGGCTTCACCGGTATCCCGCACTTCGCCCCGGAACTGTTCCGTCGCGTGCGCCTGAAAGATCCGCTGAAATCCAAGCAACTGCGCCAAGGCTTGCAGCAGTTGGCCGAAGAAGGCGCGACCCAGGTGTTCTTCCCTGAACGCAGCAACGACATCATCCTCGGCGCCGTCGGTGTGCTGCAGTTCGATGTGGTCGCCAGCCGCTTGAAAGAGGAGTACAAGGTCGAATGCTCCTACGAGCCGATCACCGTTTATTCCGCGCGCTGGATCGAATGCAGCGACAAGAAAAAGCTTGAGGAATTCTCCAACAAGGCTGTGGAAAACCTGGCACTGGACGGCGGCGGTCACCTGACCTACCTCGCACCTACGCGGGTCAACCTGGCCCTGATGGAAGAGCGCTGGCCGGATGTTAAATTCCGTGCGACCCGTGAGCACCATTAAGCGCTGAGTTGAAACACCAGAAACCCCGTCGCGAAAGCTGCGGGGTTTTTTGTTACCTGACGCAATCCCCTGTAGGAGCGAGCCTGCTCGCGAAAAATTCAGACCCGCCGCGTTTATTCAGGCAGCACGCGTCATCATTGACGACCATCGCGAGCAGGCTCGCTCCTACAGTAATCCGGGGTGTTCACAACATTCTCCGACTCGCCGCGGGCACTGTAGGAGCGAGCTTGCTCGCGAGGGATCCGGATTCGCCATGAATGCCTGCGTCATTGTTCACTGGGAACCAATGTCCCCTGGTGGAAAACCATCTGCCACTGCTCGCCCCGATTACGCCAGATGGAACTGCGCAGACTGTGGACTGCGCCGGGATGGCCGTGGCTGCAGGTTCAGTGCTCCTGGCGTATCAGCCAATCCCGATCTCTTCCTTGAACTGCTCCAGAAACCCCTTCAAACGCTCATGACGAACCTGTGCCAGACGTTGCCCTGTCGCAGTCTGGAAACCGTCTGCCAAGTGCAGCAGCTTGGTCTGGAAATGGTCGATGCAGAAGCGGGTGTCGTCATAGTCGCGGTCATAGGCCTGCGGGTCCTGCGGGTCGTAGAGGGCGCTGCCCATGCGCCCGGCAACGTAAAAGGTGCGGGCGACTCCGAGCATACCCAGGGAGTCGAGGCGGTCGGCGTCCTGCACGATTTTCGCTTCCAGCGAGGTCAGCGGGATGTTGGCGGAAAAGCTATGGGCTTCGATGGCGTGGGCGACGGCGGCGATTTTTGTCTCGCGCCAATCCATCTTCGCCAATACCCCTGACGCTTTGCGCGCTGCCAATTGCGATGCCTGCGAGCGCAACGGCGAGTTCTTTTCCACTGCTACACAATCATGCAGCAGCACCGCCGCCAGCAGCACCTCAAGATCGCCACCTTCCTGTGCCTGAATCAAGTGGGCGTTGTGCCAGACCCGTTGCAGGTGCGAAAGGTCGTGAGCGCCGTCTTCCGAGGATTCCAGGACGTGGGGCAGCAGGGTGGTGGCGAGTGATTGCATCGGTGCGAAGGTGCTGCTGATCATGCTGTGTCCTTTGATTAAACGTGCCGATCGCGGGAAGTCCTGTCCTGCGTACATCCCGCGAATCCTGCGAGGAGTTCTGTGGGTACACAAGCGTTCTGGACGGCGGAACACGCTTTGATCTTTTCGGCATAACCTTTATAGCAAACCAGTCTCCAAGCCAAGGGCATTTCCGCGGGTTCGACAACGTCCAATTTGGAGAACCCGACTGATCGGAACTAGATTTGACTCAGCGCCAGACAGGCACTCTACGAAAGGAAGGAATCGGCTATGAACAGGTTGTTTCGCGTTTTACTGCTGTTGAAGGTGTTGGTGATGCTTTCGCTCGGAACGTCGATGGCGTGGGCCGAGTGCACCAATCACGGTGAGCAGGCCTCGAGCGGGCAGGCGGGGTACGCGGGGTTGATGCTCGCCAAATCCGAATCGGAGCCGGGAGATCAGGGGCAGGGTGGTGCTGACAACGACGATGACTCGACCACCGACGAGCCGGACTCCGATGAAGAAGAAGGTGACAGCCAGACGTAGTCGCTGAATGGCAGGTAAAAGAAAACCCCTTCTGCCTGACTGATGCGCAATCGAGGCGGAAGGGGTTTGGTCAACGCATCAAGAATTTGAGCAACTCAATCCCTGTAGGAGCGAGCAAGCTCGCTCCTACAGTTTTTTATGCCGCGCCGTCGAGGAATTGCTCGGCGTAGTGGCAAGCCACTTGGCGGCCGTCGAGCAGGCGCAGGGCCGGCTCTTCGGTGCTGCAACGCTCGGTGGCGTACGGGCAGCGCTTGTGGAAAGCGCAGCCGGACGGCGGGTTCAGCGGGTTGGGCAATTCGCCGACGATCTTGATTTTCGGCTTGTTCGGATCCGGGTGGATGGCTGGCGTCGCCGACAACAGCGCCTGGGTGTAGGGGTGCAGAGGACGAGAGTAAATGTCCTCTTTCGAGCCCATTTCCACCGGACGACCGAGGTACATCACCATCACGTGGTCGGCAACGTGGCGTACCACCGCCAGGTTGTGGGAGATGAACACATAGGCGGTGTTGAACTCCTGCTGCAAATCCATGAACAGGTTGAGCACCTGCGCCTGAATCGACACGTCCAGCGCCGAGGTCGGTTCGTCCGCTACCAGCACTTTCGGTTGCAGCATCATTGCCCGGGCCAGGGCGATCCGCTGGCGTTGACCGCCGGAGAACATGTGCGGATAACGCTGGTAGTGCTCGGGACGCAAGCCCACCTGCTTCATCATCGCCTGGACTTTCTCGCGACGTTCCGCGGCGCTGAGGTTGGTGTTGATCAATAATGGCTCTGCAAGCTGATCACCGACTTTTTGCCGTGGGTTCAACGATGCGTACGGGCTCTGGAACACCATCTGCACGTCTTTGCGCAGTTGTTTGCGCTGGGCCTTGTCGGCACCGGCGACTTCCTGTCCGGCAATTTTCAAGGAACCGGAGGACGGCTCTTCGATCAGGGTCAAGGCCCGGGCCAGGGTGGACTTGCCGCAACCCGACTCGCCTACGACAGCGAGGGTCTTGCCGGCTTCCAGTTCGAACGACACGCCGTTGAGGGCGCGCACAGTGGCGTGACCCTTGAACAGGCCTCGGGACACCTCGTAGTGACGGGTCAGGTCGCGGGCGGTAAGAACGACGGCCATTACGCCACCTCCTGGTTCAGCGGGTAGAAGCAGCGAGCGAGGCTGTTGCTTTTCTGGTCTAGTGCCGGACGTTGTTGACGGCAGTTGTCTTTCACGTAAGGGCAGCGCGGCGACAGCAGGCAACCCTGTGGACGGTCGTAGCGACCGGGAACGATGCCCGGCAGGGTCGACAGGCGCGAGGCGCCCAGGCTGTGTTCCGGAATCGCCTTGAGCAGCGCTTCGCTGTACGGGTGCGCAGGGATGTCGAACAGTTGCGGCACCTGGCCGACTTCGACCGCTTGGCCGGCGTACATCACGCACACGCGCTGGGCGGTTTCGGCCACGACGGCGAGGTCGTGGGTGATCAGCACCAGGCCCATGTTCTGCTCTTTCTGCAGCGCCAGCAGCAGGTCCATGATCTGCGCCTGAATGGTGACGTCCAGCGCCGTGGTCGGTTCGTCGGCGATCAGCAGTTTCGGTTCGCCGGCAATCGCCATGGCAATCGCGACACGCTGGCTCATACCACCGGACAGTTGATGCGGGTAGGCGTCCATACGGCTCGCGGCACCCGGGATTTCAACTTTTTCCAGCAGTTCGATGGCGCGCTTGCGCGCGGCCTTGCCGGACATTTTCAGGTGCAGGCGCAGCACTTCTTCGATCTGGAAGCCGACGGTGTAGCTCGGGTTCAGCGCGGTCATCGGATCCTGGAAGACCATGGACAGGTCTTTACCGACGATCTGTCGACGCTGGCGATTGTTGAGCTTGAGCATGTTCTTGCCGTCGAAATTCAGGGCGTCGGCGGTGACGATACCCGGATGCTCGATCAGGCCCATCAGCGCCATCATGGTCACGGACTTGCCGGAACCCGATTCGCCAACGATGGCCAGCACTTCGCCCTTGTCCACATTCAGGTCGAGGCCGTCGACCACTGGCGTGGCGTTTTTGTCGCCGAAGCGAACGTTGAGATTCTTGATTTCTAGCAGTGACATGGGAATCTCCTCAGGCGGCGTTCTTGAGTTTCGGGTCCAGCGCGTCGCGCAGGCCGTCACCCATCAAGTTGATTGCCAGCACGCTGAGCAAAATGGTCAAACCAGGCAGGCTCACCACCCACCAGGCGCGTTCGATGTAGTCGCGGGCCGAAGCCAGCATGGTGCCCCACTCAGGGGTTGGCGGTTGTACGCCAAGGCCGAGGAAGCCCAGTGCGGCGGCATCGAGGATCGCCGAGGAGAAGCTCAGGGTGGCCTGAACGATCAGCGGCGCCATGCAGTTAGGCAGCACGGTAACGAACATCAGGCGTGGCAGGCCGGCACCGGCCAGGCGCGCGGCGGTCACGTAGTCGCGGTTCAGTTCGCCCATCACCGCAGCGCGGGTCAGACGAACGTAGGACGGCAGGGACACCACGGCGATGGCGATCACGGTATTGATCAGGCCAGGGCCGAGGATGGCGACGATCGCCACGGCCAGCAGCAGGGACGGCAGGGCCAGCATGATGTCCATCAGGCGCATGATGGTCGGGCCAAGCACGCGCGGGAAGAACCCGGCGAACAGCCCCATCAGGATGCCAGGAATCAGCGACATCACCACCGATGACAAGCCGATCATCAACGACAGGCGCGAGCCAGTGATCAGGCGCGACAGCAGGTCGCGGCCCAGTTCGTCGGTACCGAGCAGGAATTGCAGTTGCCCACCTTCCAGCCAGGCCGGCGGGGTCAGCAGGAAATCGCGGTACTGCTCACTCGGGTCGTGGGGGGCAACCCACGGGGCGAAGATCGCGCAGAAAATCACCAGCAGCATGAACATCAGGCCGGCGACGGCACCTTTGTTCCTGGAGAATGCTTGCCAGAACTCTTTGTACGGAGACGGGTACAGCAGGCTTTGATCGACTGCTACCGATGGAATTGGAGTGGTCATGGTCATGGTCATGATCTCAGCGCTGGTGACGGATGCGTGGGTTGGCAAAGCCGTAGAGGATGTCCACTACGAAGTTGACCACAATCACCAGGCAGGCGATTAACAGGATGCCGTTTTGCACGACGGGGTAATCCCGGGCGCCAATGGCTTCGATCAGCCATTTGCCGATGCCGGGCCACGAGAAGATGGTTTCGGTCAGGACCGCACCGGCCAGCAGGGTACCAACTTGCAGGCCAACCACGGTCAGTACCGGAATCAACGCGTTACGCAGACCGTGCACGAACACCACGCGCGACGGCGACAGGCCTTTGGCCTTGGCGGTACGAATGTAGTCTTCACGCAGCACTTCGAGCATCGAGGAACGGGTCATCCGCGCGATCACCGCCAGCGGGATGGTACCCAGCACGATGGCCGGCAGGATCAGGTGATGCAGAGCATCGAGGAACGCGTCGACGTCATCGGCCAGCAGCGTATCGATCAGCATGAAGCCGGTGCGTGGCTCGATGTCGTAGAGCAGGTCGATCCGCCCGGACACTGGGGTCCAGCCCAGCGACACCGAGAAGAACATGATCAGGATCAGGCCCCACCAGAAGATCGGCATCGAATATCCCGCCAGGGAGATGCCCATCACCCCATGGTCGAACAGGGATCCTCGCTTGAGTGCCGCGATCACTCCGGCCAAGAGTCCCAGGACACCGGCGAACAACAGCGCGGCCGAGGACAGTTCCAGGGTCGCGGGGAACAGAGAGGTGAATTCGGTCCAGACGCTTTCACGGGTACGCAGGGATTCACCGAGATCGCCGTGGGCCAGTTTGCCGATGTAATCCAGGTATTGGGCATACAGGGGTTTGTTCAGACCTAGGCGTTCCATTGCCTGAGCGTGCATTTCGGGATCGACCCTACGTTCTCCCATCATGACTTCCACGGGGTCGCCCGGGATCATGCGAATCAACGCGAAAGTCAGCAAGGTGATACCGAAGAACGTGGGGATCAGTAACCCCAGTCGGCGGGCAATAAAACTAAACATCGTGTGTTGTACCTCATCAGCCGGTTAGGCGTGCCCGGCATGCCTGGGTCAGGCATGCCGGGAGTTTTCTTATTACTTCACCTGGGTGGTGGCGAAGTTATTCGTGGTGAGGGGGCTAATGTGATAGCCCTCTACGTTGTTGCGCATTGCGGTAAACATTCTAGTGTGCGCCAAGCTGATCCACGGCTGGTCCTGGTTAAAAATGACCTGGGCCTGCTCGTACAGGGCTGCACGCTCGGCCGGGTCGGTTTTTTCCCGGGCCTGATCGATCAGGGCCTGGAACTTGTCATTGCACCAGCGTGCGTAGTTTTCGCCGTTCTTGGCCGCATCACAACTGAGCATAGGCGTCAGGAAGTTATCCGGGTCGCCGTTATCGCCCGCCCATCCGGCGGAAACCATGTCGTGCTCGCCGTTTTTCGCGCGTTTGAGCATTTCGCCCCATTCCATCACGCGAATGTCGATCTTGATCCCGACCTTGGCCAGGTCGGCCTGCATCATCTGCGCACCGAGCATCGGGTTCGGGTTGGTTGCACCGCCTCCGTTGCGGGTGAACAGGGTGAAGGTGGTGCCTTCCGGTACGCCGGCTTCCTTGAGCAGGGCGCGGGCCTTGTCCAGGTCACGGGCCGGGTTCTTCAGTGTGTGGTTGTAGCCCAGCAGGGTGTCCGGGAACGGGTTGACTGCGGCTGTTGCATTGCCCTTGCCGAATAGCGCGTTGACAGCCGCTTCCTTGTCGAAGGCGATGTCGATGGCTTTACGCACCCGTACATCGCTCAGGTACTTGTGCGTGGTGTTGATGGCGATGTACGCGACGGTCATCGCATTCAGCTCATCGACTTTCAGCTTGTCGTCTTTCTTGATGCTCGGAATGTCATCCGGTTTTGGATACAGCGCGACCTGGCACTCGTTTGCCTTTAGCTTCTGCAGGCGCACGTTGTTGTCGGTGGCGATGGCCAGGATCAGCGCATCAGCCGGAGGCTTGCCGCGGAAGTAGTCCAGGTTGGCCTTGAAGCGTACCTGGGCGTCCTTGTTGTAACGCTGGAAGACGAACGGGCCGGTGCCGACCGGCTTGTTGTTCAGGTCACCGCTCTTGTTCGCCTTGAGCAACTGGTCGGCATACTCGGCGGAATAGATCGAGGAGAACGCCATGGCGATGTCGGCCAGGAACGGTGCTTCAGGACGGGTCAGGGTGAACTTGACCGTGTTGTCGTCGACTTTCTCGACGCTCTTGAGCAGCTCCTTGAAGCCCATGCTTTCAAAGTACGGGAAGCCCACGCTCGACAGTTTGTGCCACGGATGATTCGGGTCCAGCTGGCGCTGGAAGCTCCAGACCACATCGTCGGCATTCATGTCGCGGGTCGGCTTGAAGTATTCGGTGGTGTGGAACTTGACGCCTTTACGTAGATGGAACGTGTAGCTCAGGCCGTCTTCGCTGATATCCCAGGATTCGGCCAGCGCCGGAATCACTTCGGTGGTACCGGGCTTGAAGTCTGCCAGGCGATTGAAGATGGTTTCGGCCACCGCATCGGCTGTGACTGCAGTCGTGTACTGGACCATGTCGAAGCCTTCGGGGCTGTTTTCGGTACAAACCACCAGGGGTTTGGCCGAGACACCGACAGCGACACTGAGCAACGCAGCCGCGATGGCCGCACGTAGGGGAAGCATTTTCATCAAGAACCCTCTGCAATCAGTTAAAGGACAAAAGCCCAACGGCCGACTCGTCAATGAATCAGCCGTTCGGCAGCGGCATTACAGGATGTTGAACGGAACCGTGGTCACGAGACGGAACTCGTTGATGCTGCCGTCAGCCTGGTTTTCGCTGGCACGGTGAGCGGTGTAGGTGCCGCGGATCGTGGTGGCCTTGAGCGGGCCGCTCTGCACGGCGTAAGTCGCGCCGATGCCGTATTCATAGTGGTGTTCGCCATCCTGGGACTGGATGCCGTCGTAACCCTTGCCGGCCACGCCGCCGTTGCCGGTGTAGTGAGTACCGTCGATGCCCCAACCGCGAGCCTGGTAGATGTTGAACTTCAGGCCTGGCACGCCGTATTCGGCCATGTTCAGACCGTAGGCAACCTGGAACGATTTTTCGTTCGGGCCGTTGAAGTCCGACAGCAGGGAGTTGGCCAGGTAGATGCCGTTGGTTTCGTGCAGGTAGTCGAAGTACTCGTTACCGTTCACTTCCTGGTACGAGAAGGTCAGGGTGTGGGCCTGGTGGGTCAGGCCGAACGACAGCGAGTAGGTGTCGTTGTCGATATCGCCGATCAGGGCTTTACCGGTTTCCTTGGTTTTGTAGTAGTTCAGGCCGGTGGTCAGGCTCAGTACCTGGCTGTCGCCCAGTACGTGGGAGGCGCCGAAGTAGTACTGGTTCCAGATGTCTTCAGCCTGGGTCGCCCAGAGGCTGGTGGTCAGGCTGGCGAGCGGGTTGTAGGTGATACCGCCGGTGTAGATGTGGTCGGTTTCGACGATGCCGTTGGCGTATTCGGTGCGGAATTTGCGCAGGCTTTCTTCGGTACGCGGTGAGTTGCGGTCGAAGGTGGCCAGGTCGAAGGCCAGGTTGTTCAGTTCTTCGCTGTGGATGGCCACGCCCTGGAAGCTCGAAGGCAGTGCACGGTTCCCGATCACGTCGACCATCGGGCTGCTGAAGTTCATGCGGCCGGCAGTCAGGGTGCTGTTGGAGACACGGGCCTTGACGTTGGCCAGGCCCAGCTTGCTCCACTGTCCTTGAGCGTCGCCGCCTTCCTTGGTCAGGGTGCGGTTGTTGCCCGCGCCTGGACGAGAGCCCGGGGCGCCACCGTTGTTGGATGCCAGGTCTTTGCGGTCCCGGTCCAAGGCAACGGCGTTGTACGCCGCCACTTCAGTGCTGAAACCGACAGTGCCTTCGGTGAAGCCCGAGTTGTACTTGAGGATGGTGCCCTGGACCCAGTTGATCCGGCGATCGGTCGGGGTCGAAACGCCGTCTTTCTTGTAGGCGAACTTGGCGCCACGTTGCAATTGCTCGTTGGCGTACCAGTTACGCGTGGTGCCGGTGATCGACTGGCCTTCGACAAAGCCGGTGGCTTCGCTTTGGGCGCTTTTCTCGTTCACGGTAACCGGGGTGAAAGCCTGGCTTTGGGTTTCTGCGTAAGCCGTGGCGGTTACGCTGCTTATGGCCAAGGCCAATAACGCGGTGCTGCTCAGTTTCATGGGTAAAGCTCCTTACTTTCTTTTTTTATGCCGGTCTTTTTTTGTGATCCGGCTATTGGTTTAGAACTCATTCACGGCATCGCAAACGTTTGCTGCCAGCCAAATTGGCAAAAGACGGCAAAGCGTCTGCGTGAGGGCGGAAAAATCCGCCCCCCGGCATTTCTGGCTAATCGGTTATTTTTCTATGCTGACACCCGAGAAAACATTGCGACCGAACGGGCTCACCTTGAACCCTTCGATTTTGGCGCTCAGCGGCTGGTTGACCGTTGAGTGGGCGACTGGCGTGATCGGCACCTGCTGCTTGAGGTACTGCTGCGCCTGTTTGTATAGCAGGGTGCGCTGGTCACGGTCGGTGACGACCTTGGCCTGCTTGATCAGCTTGTCGTAGGCCGGATCACACCACATCGAGTAGTTGTTGCCGCCAATGGCGTCGCAGCTGTAGAGCGTGCCCAGCCAGTTGTCCGGATCACCGTTGTCACCAGTCCAGCCGATCAGGCTGATGTCGTGTTCGCCGTTCTTGGTGCGCTTGATGTACTCGCCCCACTCATAGCTGACGATCTTGACCTTGAGGCCGATCTTCGCCCAGTCAGCCTGGAGCATCTCGGCCATCAACTTGGCGTTGGGGTTGTACGGACGCTGGACCGGCATGGCCCAGAGGGTGATTTCAGTGCCTTCCTTGACGCCGGCAGCCTTGAGCAGCTCCTTGGCTTTTTCCGGGTTGTAGGCGACGTCCTTGATCGTGTCGTCGTAGGACCATTGGGTCGGCGGCATGGCGTTGACCGCCAGTTGCCCCGCACCCTGATAAACGGCATTGAGAATGCCTTGCTTGTTCACCGCCATGTCCAGCGCCTGGCGCACTTCGAGCTGGTCGAACGGCTTGTGGCGCACGTTGTAGGCGATGTAGCCGAGGTTGAAACCAGGCTTCTCGATCAGTTGCAGGGCCGGGTCGTTCTTCAGCGCGGTCACATCGGCAGGGCGCGGGTGCAGGGTGATCTGGCACTCGCCGGCCTTGAGTTTCTGCACGCGCACCGAGGCGTCGGTGTTGATGGCGAAAATCAGGTTGTCGAGCTTGACCCGGCTCGGGTCCCAGTAATGCTGGTTGCCGGTGTAACGGATGTTCGAGTCTTTCTGGTAGCTCTTGAACACGAACGGCCCGGTGCCGATCGGCTTCTGGTTGATGTCGCTCGGCTTGCCTTCGGCCAGCAGCTTTTCGGCGTATTCGGCCGAAAGGATGGCGGCGAAGCTCATGGCGATGTTCTGGATGAACGCGGCGTCCACGCTGTTGAGCGTCATGACCACGGTCAGCGGCCCGGTCTTTTCGACCTTGGCGATGTTCTTGTTCAGGCTCATGCCGTTGAAGTACGGAAACTCTGTCGGATAAGCCTTACGGAAAGGTTGTTGCGGATCGAGCATGCGATTGAACGTGAACAGCACGTCATCGGCATTGAAATCGCGGGTCGGCGTGAAGTACTTGGTGGTATGAAACTTCACCCCTTCGCGCAGGTGAAAGGTGTATTTGAGGCCGTCCTCGGAAATATCCCAGCTCGTGGCCAGGCCCGGTACGACGTTGGTCGCGCCTTTTTCAAACTCTGCCAACCGGTTGTACAGCGGTTCGGCGGCGTCGTTGTCGGTCGCAGTGGTGTACTGCGCCGTGTCGAAACCGGCGGGACTGCCTTCGGAGCAGAACACCAGGCTGTTGTTGGCGGCCTGGCTGATGGAAGTGGCGGCCAACAGGCCGGTGCCCAGCAATGCGGATAAAACCAAGGTATGGCGCATAACGCTTCCTTTTCTCTCAAAGTGTTGTCAATGAGCCGCCGTCCCGTCAGCGGACGTAGAGGCATCATTGATTTCAAGCCATGCACGCAGCAGTAACCGATGACCCACGCATGCACTGGTCGGATCCCGACGGTATGAGCCACGGGTCCGGCAGTAAATGCGTAAAGTCCTAAAGGCTCGTAGGAAATGGCAACGCGTCCTCCCCCGATGCTGTAGTCAGCTGCGGATTTGGATGTAGGCAAATTCCTGCTTTCTCGGTAGATAAAGCTACGGCGACGTCAGAAACGTCGCCGTAGCAATGTCTTACTTGCTGACGCTGACGCCGTAGAAGGAGTTCAAGCCAAATGGGCTGATCTTGAAATCCTGCACGTTGGCGCGCATGGGTTGGAACACCGTCGAGTGAGCGATAGGTGTCATGGGCACAGCATCTTTGAGCACGTGTTGCGCTTGTTTGTAGAGCTCGGTGCGCTTGCCTTGGTCTGAAGTGCGCTTGGCTTGCTTGACGATGTCGTCAAACTTCTTGTCGCACCATTTGGAGAAGTTGTTGCCTTCCAGCGAGTCGCAGCCGAACAGCACGTTCAGCCAGTTGTCCGGATCACCATTGTCACCGCTCCAGCCAATCAGCATCGCCTGGTTTTCGCCACCTTTGGAGCGCTTGATGTACTCGCCCCACTCGTAGCTCTGGATCTTGACCTTGAGGCCGATCTTGGACCAGTCGGACTGCAGCATTTCTGCCATCAGTTTGGCGTTCGGGTTGTATGGACGCTGCACCGGCATCGCCCAGAGAACGATTTCGGTACCATCTTTCACGCCGGCTTCCTTGAGCAGCTCTTTGGCTTTCTCAGGGTTGTACGGCGCATCCTTGATGGTGGTGTCGTAGGACCACTGGGTCGGAGGCATGGCGTTGACGGCCAGTTGGCCAGCGCCCTGGTACACGGAGTCGATGATCTGTTGCTTGTTGACCGCCATGTCCAGTGCCTGGCGCACCTTCAGCTCGGCCAGCGGGTTCGCATCGGTTTGTCCCTTGACCTTGGGCATCACGTTGTAGGCGATGTAGCCCAGGTTGAAACCAGCCTGGTCAGGCAGCTTCAGGGTTTTGTCTTCACGCAGCGCCTTCAGGTCGGCCGGACGAGGGAACAGGGTGACCTGGCACTCGTTCTTCTTCAGCTTCTGGATACGTACCGACGGGTCGGTGGTGATGGCGAAGATCAGGTTGTCGATCTTCACGTCGTCAGGCTTCCAGTAGTCCTTGTTCCCGGAGTAGCGGATGTTGGAGTCTTTCTGGTAGCTCTTGAATACGAACGGGCCGGTGCCGATCGGCTTCTGGTTGATGTCGGCAGCCTTGCCTTCCTTGAGCAGCTGGGCAGCGTACTCGGCGGACTGGATCGAGGCGAAGCTCATGGCCATGTTCTGGATGAACGCGGCATCAACGTCTTTGAGGGTGAACTTGACAGTTTTGTCGTCGACTTTATCGATCTTGGTGATGTTGGTATCCATCCCCATGTCGGTGAAGTACGGGAATTCGGTCGGGTAGGCTTTGCGGAACGGGTCATCCTTGTTAATCATGCGATTAAAGGTGAACAGCACGTCGTCGGCGTTGAACTCACGAGTCGGCTTGAAATACGGGGTGGTGTGGAACTTGACGCCTTCACGCAAGTGGAAGGTGTACGTCAGGCCGTCATCGGAGACGTCCCAACTGGTTGCCAGACCAGGAATAACGGCGGTGCCGCCGCGCTCGAACTGGGTGAGGCGGTTGAACATGGTTTCTGCAGAGGCGTCGAAGTCGGTTCCGGTGGTGTATTGACCTGGATCGAAACCGGCCGGGCTCCCTTCGGAGCAGAACACCAGGTTAGTCGCTGCTTGGGCGAACGGTGCGCTGGCTAGCAAGCTTGCGCCAACTAAGAACGGAATGACCGCGTGTTTAAGCATGGTGGCCTCATGATTTGTTGTCATTTTTGGAATTAGAGGACGACCTCGTGAGTCGTGCCTGCGGATACTTATGCAGGGGCCATACCCAATGCAAGATCCAGAGTGACTACAAGCCTGAAACGGTGGTACGAACGTACCTTAATGTCGCATTTGTATAAATCCTGACGTATTTTACCGTTTGCGCGACATTTTCACGGTGCAAACGACGCACTTTCACGGTGCGTCCTGAGCGCAGGGTGCTCCCGATCAGGGCGGGGTGTTACTTATTTATACCCCGTTTTGTGAGGTGGGTATGGCGTGAATAAGAGTGGTTATTGTTGCACCGATAGTGGCCAATCAATCTCAGTTGCACCCGGTGCAACTGCCGGCTTTTCTCAGTGGACTCTCCAGTTATAGCTCATGCCTGAAAACAGCCCCCCCCCAAAAAAAAAAAAAAGAAACGGCGATCATGTGAGTGATCGCCGTTTTTTTTATTTAGAGGCTATCGAATCAAGGCATCAGCACTTCAATCGAGCCATCCGCGGTCATGCTGACCTGGCTGGTGCCGGCTTCAACATCTGGCGTCACTGGTGCGGCGTCCATGGCGGCGGCTTTCATCATCATCGGCGCGCGCAGGTAAGGCTGTGGATAACCGTTGCTGTTGAGGTTCAGGTTGACGATTTTGTAGCTCTTGCCGCCGAGGGCGTCGGTGGCCAGTTGGGCGCGGGCCTTGAAGGCGGTCACGGCGTCCTTGAGCAGGGCGTCTTCGCTGGCTTTGCGGGTCGGGGTGGCGATGGCGAAGTCCATGCCGCCCATTTTCAGGTCGGTGAGCAGTTCGCCGGTCAGCTTCGACAGCGCGGCGAAGTCCGAGCTTTCCAGGCGCAATTCGGCGCGCTCGCGCCAGCCGGTGATTTTCTGGCCTTTGGTATCGTAGATCGGGTAGCTGTTGCGACTGCCCTGACGCAGGGTGATGTCCTTGACTTTCTTGGCCTGGGCCAGCGCCTTGTTCATTGCAGTGCTGACGTCGGCGGCGAGTTTGGCCGGGTCGCTATTCTGTTCTTCGGTGTAGAGGGTCACGATCATCAAGTCGCGGGCCACTTCCTGACTGACTTCGGCGCGCAGGGAAATCTGGTTGTAATGCAGCTCGTCGGCAGCCAGGGCCGGGAGGCTGGTGACGGTGCCAACACTCAGGGCGAGGAGGGCGGCGCTGCGGCGGAATCTGTACATGAAGGCTCCTTGAAAGGTGCGCAGGGGTATGGTCCGGGCCTGCGTGAAACCATCAGACTCTAGCTTTTATGCTCCGGT
The DNA here is from genome assembly GCF_056402055.1 of Pseudomonas sp. P4_C4. Taxonomy (NCBI): domain Bacteria; kingdom Pseudomonadati; phylum Pseudomonadota; class Gammaproteobacteria; order Pseudomonadales; family Pseudomonadaceae; genus Pseudomonas; species Pseudomonas sp. P4_C4. The sequence continues at coordinate 73,845 of NZ_JBFUID010000008.1, forward strand.
TCGCACAGTTACAACTTCTATACAGATGCATGGCTGCTGCTCGCTGTTTGTAGGAGCTGGCTTGCCAGCGATGGAGTCCTGGGCGCCGCGTTTATCCTGAATGCGCGCGTTATCGTTAACGTCCATCGCTGGCAAGCCAGCTCCTACATGTGGCCGTTTGCCGCACTTTTGCCTGTCAGCCCCCGCGCTTGGTTATACTCCCTGCGATCCGCCTGGAGCGCTCATCAGGAGAGCTCATGCTCGCCCCCGTTCAAATCACTTCCGCCACTCGCCAGAACCTCTGGCGGCTGACGTTCATCCGCACCTTGGTGCTGGCCGCCCAGGCCGGTTCCGTGGGCCTGGCCTACTGGCTCCAATTGCTGCCACTGCCCTGGTTTCAATTGGCCGCGACCCTCGGTTGTTCGATGCTGTTGTGCGTGTTCACGGCGATTCGCCTGCGTACTTCGTGGCCGGTGACCGAGCTCGAATACGCCGTGCAACTGGCCTGCGACCTGTTTATCCACAGCGCCTTGCTGTATTTCTCCGGCGGCTCGACCAACCCCTTCGTCTCCTATTACCTGGTGCCGCTGACCATTGCCGCGGTGACGTTGCCATGGCGTTATTCGGTGATCCTGTCGGGTATCGCGCTGACGATGTACACGCTGTTGCTGGCACAGTTCTACCCACTGCAAACCTTTCCGATCGCTCGGGAAAACCTGCAGGTGTACGGGATGTGGTTGAGCTTCGCCCTCGCCGCCGCAGTGATCACGTTCTTCGCCGCGCGCATGGCCGAAGAGCTGCGCCGTCAGGAAGAGCTGCGCGCCATTCGTCGCGAAGAAGGCTTGCGCGATCAGCAACTGCTGGCCGTCGCCACCCAGGCCGCCGGTGCGGCCCATGAACTGGGCACGCCGCTGGCGACCATGAGTGTGCTACTCAAGGAAATGCGTCAGGACCACCATGACCCGATGTTGCAGGATGACCTGAGCGTGCTGCAGGATCAGGTCAAGTTGTGTAAAGAGACCTTGCAGCATCTGGTGCGCGCCGCCGAGGCCAATCGCCGGTTGGCGGTGGAGATGCAGGACGTCACCGATTGGCTTGATGAAGCCCTCAATCGCTGGCACCTGATGCGCCCGGAAGCCAGTTATCGCTTCCAGCGCCTCGGCCAGGGCGCAGTACCGCGCATGGCGCCGCCGCCGGACTTGACCCAGGCCTTGCTGAATCTATTGAACAACGCCGCCGATGCCTGCCCCGAAGGGCTGCAAGTGACGCTGGACTGGGATTGGGAAAACCTCACCATCAGCATCCGTGACCATGGCGCCGGTGTGCCGCTGGCCATCGCCGAGCAAATCGGCAAACCGTTTTTTACCACCAAGGGCAAAGGCTTCGGCCTGGGCCTGTTTTTGAGCAAGGCCAGCGTGACACGCGCCGGCGGCTCAGTGAAACTCTACAGTCATGAGGAAGGCGGCACGCTCACCGAGCTGCGCCTGCCCCGTGTCGCCCGAGGAGACGAACATGAGTGAAGAGATCCAAGTCGAAGGCGAAGAACTGCCGCATTTGCTGCTGGTCGATGACGACGCCACGTTCACCCGCGTCATGGCCCGCGCCATGGCCCGCCGCGGTTTTCGCGTCAGCACTGCCAGTTCCGCCGAAGAAGGCCTGGAACTGGCCAAGGCCGATCTGCCGGATTACGCCGCCCTGGACCTGAAGATGGACGGCGATTCGGGCCTGGTGCTGCTGCCCAAGTTGCTGGAAATGGACCCGGAAATGCGCGTGGTGATCCTCACCGGTTATTCGAGCATTGCCACCGCCGTCGAGGCGATCAAGCGCGGTGCCTGCAACTACCTGTGCAAACCGGCGGACGCCGACGACGTGCTGGCGGCGCTGCTGTCCGAACACGCTGACCTCGACAGCCTGGTGCCGGAAAACCCGATGTCCGTGGACCGCCTGCAGTGGGAGCACATCCAGCGCGTGCTGACCGAGCACGAAGGCAACATCTCGGCCACGGCCCGTGCCCTGGGCATGCACCGTCGCACCCTGCAGCGCAAACTGCAGAAGCGTCCCGTTCGTCGCTGAACCTGCGCTGAACGAATGCAGGCCGTATCTCACGACAAACCGAACCGATCATCTATGATCGGTTCGTGCGTGTTCTTTTCTCTATCGAGCCTTATCCATGAATCAGAACGCTGAGTATTCCGCGGTCAACGACGCCGTGCGCGGGCAGTTTTTTCGCAAAGTGTGGGCGATGATCACGCCTTACTGGCGCAGCGAGGAGAAGGTCAAGGCCTGGACGCTGCTGATCGCGGTGATTGCGTTGTCGCTGATCAGTGTGGGGATCTCGGTGTGGTTCAACACCTGGTACAAGGACTTCTACAACGCCCTGCAAAAGAAGGACGAGGCGGCGTTCTGGCAACTGATCCTGTACTTCTGCGCGATTGCGGCGGTGGCGATCGTCGGTGCGGTGTACCGCCAGTACCTGACGCAGATGCTGACGATCCGCTGGCGGGCATGGCTCACCGAAAAGCATTTCACTCGCTGGTTGGGTGATAAAAACTACTACCAGCTCGAGCAGGGCGGTTACACCGATAACCCGGACCAGCGGATTTCCGAAGACCTCAACAACTTCACCTCCAACACCCTTGAGTTGGGGATCGGGTTGCTGCGCAATATCGTCAGCCTGGTGTCGTTCTCGATCATTCTGTGGGGCGTGTCGGGCAGCATTGAAGTATTCGGCATCACCATTCCCGGCTACATGTTCTGGTGCGTGCTGGTTTACGCCGTGGTGGGCAGTTGGCTGACGCATTTGATCGGTCGTCGCCTGATCGGCCTGAACAACCAGCAACAACGCTTCGAAGCCGACCTGCGTTTCTCCATGGTGCGGATTCGCGAGAATGCCGAAAGCATCGCGTTGTACAACGGCGAGCCGAACGAAAATCGTCGGTTGAGCAGTCGCTTCGGGATGGTCTGGCATAACTTCTGGGACATCATGAAGGTGTCCAAGCGCCTGACATTCTTCACCGCCGGTTACAGTCAGGCCGCCATCATTTTCCCCTTCATGGTTGCCGCGCCGCGTTACCTCTCCGGAAAGATCGAACTGGGCGAGCTGATGCAAATCAGCTCGGCATTTGGCAATGTGCAGGAGAGTTTCAGCTGGTTCATCAGCGCGTACCAGAGCCTCGCTTCCTGGCGCGCCACCTGCGATCGTCTGCTGAGCTTCCACCAGGCCATGCGTGACAACGAAGAGCGTGCGCCGGCCATCGACGTACAGAATTCGGGCTCGGTGCTGAAGGTGCACAACCTCGGCCTCGACCTGGCTGAAGGTCGTCACCTGCTGACCAACGCCGACATGACCGTGGAGGAGGGCGACCGTGTGATGCTCAGCGGTCGTTCCGGCAGCGGCAAGTCGACCTTGCTGCGGGCGATGGGCCATTTGTGGCCGGCCGGCCACGGCAGTATTCGCCTGCCAGCGGCGCGTTACCTGTTCCTGCCGCAAAAACCGTATTTGCCGATTGGCACCCTGCGTGATGTTCTCAGTTATCCACAGGCTGGCGATATCTATCCGAACGAACGCTACGTGCAGGTCTTGGAAACCTGTCGCTTGCCGCACCTGATTGCCCGTCTCGACGAAGCCAACCACTGGCAGCGCATGTTGTCCCCGGGTGAGCAGCAGCGCCTGGCCTTTGCCCGTGCGCTGCTTTATGCACCGCAATGGCTGTATATGGACGAAGCGACCTCGGCGATGGACGAAGAGGACGAGGCCACGCTGTATCAGGCGCTGATCGACGAGTTGCCGGGGTTGAGCATTGTCAGCGTCGGCCATCGCAGCAGCTTGAAGCGCTTCCACCCACGGCACATCCGTATCGAGAATGGCCATCTGGTGGACCAGGCCGTGACCGCCTGAACACCGCAAAACCTTGTAGGAGCGAGCTTGCTCCGGGCGGCGCTCCGACGATGGACTTGAAAGCGCCGCGTTTATTCAGAAAGCACGCGTTATCGTTAACCTCCATCGCGAGCAGGCTCGCTCCTACAGGGGTGTGGTGATCGTACAACCGCGTTGCGCTATGATGCGCTTTCAGCAGCCGAACTTTTCGAGACAGATGTTCACCATGGAAAACCCGAACGACGCACCACGCCTCCCACGCAAGCGCCGCAGCCTCGCTCAGGAACTGGTGACGGTGCTGTCCGAGCAGATCCGCGACGGTCATCTCAAGCGTGGCGACAAGTTGCCCACCGAGTCGGCCATCATGGATGCCCATGGCGTCAGCCGCACCGTGGTGCGCGAAGCGATTTCCCGCTTGCAGGCGGCGGGGCAGGTTGAAACCCGCCACGGTATCGGCACCTTCGTGCTCGACACGCCGAGCCCGAGCGGTTTCCGTATCGACCCGGCGACCGTGGTGACCTTGCGAGATGTGCTGGCGATCCTGGAGCTGCGCATCAGTCTCGAAGTGGAGTCTGCCGGGCTGGCGGCGCAACGCCGCAGTCCGGAGCAACTGGCCAACATGCGCGCCGCCCTCGATGCGTTGAACGAAAGCGCCGCTCATGCCAGTGATGCCGTGGCGTCGGACTTCGCCTTCCACCTCGAAATCGCGTTGTCCACCGGCAACCGCTACTTCACCGACATCATGACCCACCTGGGCACCAGCATCATTCCGCGCACCCGGCTGAATTCCGCGCGCCTGGCCCATGACGACCAGCAGCACTACATGAGTCGCCTGAGCCGTGAGCACGAGGAAATCTACGACGCCATTGCCCGTCAGGATTCCGATGCGGCGCGGGCGGCCATGCGTTTGCACCTGACCAACAGCCGTGAACGGTTGCGTCATGCCCATGAAGAGGCTGAGGCGCAGCGGGGGTAAGTAATCTACCCTTGTCCTCCATCGTCTGAACTACCGCTATCGTGAGCAGGCTCGCTCCTACAGTGGATCTCGCAACACTGAAGATCACTGTAGGAGCGAGCCTGCTCGCGATAGGGCCGTAAGCCATAAAACAAATCCAGTAGCTTTCCCGCATCTTCCGACAACGTATCTCTCAAGCGACCGTTTATCACGGTGCTCGCAACTGTCCTTCCCTCGCGAAAACCCGCTAAAACTCAGGCCGACAGCCTTTCTTGTCGAACAATTTTCACCCTGCGCGATGAAATGCAGTTGACGGTTGTATTTTAAGTTGTACGATGACCTACAACTTCGGCGCAAGCTGAACGGTTTTCTCACACATAACGTCGCTACCCAGGGTGTTCGAATAATGAATCCACAAGAACTGAAGTCCATCCTCTCTGCCGGTCTGCTGTCTTTCCCGGTCACCGATTTCAATGCTCAGGGCGACTTCAATCGCGCGGGTTACATCAAGCGTCTCGAATGGCTGGCCCCATACGGCGCCTCGGCGCTGTTCGCTGCGGGCGGCACCGGTGAGTTCTTCTCTCTGGCGGCCAGCGAATATTCGGAAATCATCAAGACCGCCGTCGACACCTGCGCCACCAGCGTGCCGATTCTGGCTGGCGTGGGCGGTTCGACCCGTCAAGCCATCGAATACGCTCAGGAAGCCGAGCGTCTGGGCGCCAAAGGTCTGTTGCTGCTGCCGCACTACCTGACCGAAGCCAGCCAGGACGGCGTTGCCGCCCACGTTGAAGCCGTGTGCAAATCGGTCAACATCGGCGTGGTGGTCTACAACCGTAACGTCTGCCGCCTGACCGCGCCGTTGCTGGAACGTCTGGCCGAGCGCTGCCCGAACCTGATCGGCTACAAGGATGGCCTGGGTGATATCGAGTTGATGGTGTCGATCCGTCGCCGCCTCGGTGATCGCTTCAGCTATCTGGGTGGCTTGCCGACCGCCGAAGTCTACGCCGCCGCCTACAAGGCCCTGGGCGTACCGGTCTACTCCTCGGCTGTGTTCAACTTCATCCCGAAAACCGCGATGGACTTCTACCACGCGATCGCTCGTGAAGATCATGCCACCGTCGGCAAGATCATCGACGACTTCTTCCTGCCGTACCTGGACATCCGTAACCGCAAGGCTGGTTATGCCGTGAGCATCGTCAAGGCCGGGGCAAAAATTGCCGGCTACGACGCAGGTCCTGTGCGCGCACCGCTGACCGATCTGACCGGCGAAGAGTACGAAATGCTCGCCGCGCTGATCGACAAGCAAGGTGCGCAATAACACATCCGATTTAACAAGGCCGCTGAGTAATCAGCGGCCTTTTGCGTGAGGAGAACATCTCGTGGCAGAAGCAAAGCGTTTTGATAACTACATCAATGGTGAATGGGTCGCGGGCAGTGATTACTGCGCCAACATCAACCCGTCCGAACTGACCGACACCATTGGCAACTACGCCAAAGCCGATCTGGCTCAGGTCCACGCCGCCATCGACGCTGCTCGCGCCGCGTTCCCGGCCTGGTCCGTTTCGGGCATCCAGGCACGTCACGATTCGCTGGATAAAGTCGGCACTGAAATCCTCGCCCGTCGCGAAGAGCTCGGCACCCTGCTGGCCCGGGAAGAGGGCAAGACCCTGCCTGAAGCCATCGGTGAAGTGACCCGCGCCGGCAACATCTTCAAATTCTTCGCCGGCGAGTGCCTGCGCCTCTCCGGTGACTATCTGCCGTCGGTGCGTCCGGGCGTCAACGTTGAAGTCACTCGCGAAGCCCTTGGCGTGGTCGGTCTGATCACCCCGTGGAACTTCCCGATTGCCATCCCGGCATGGAAAATCGCTCCGGCCCTGGCCTACGGCAACTGCGTCGTGCTCAAGCCGGCGGACCTGGTTCCGGGTTGCGCCTGGGCCCTGGCCGAAATCATCTCCCGCGCAGGCTTCCCGGCCGGTGTGTTCAACCTGGTGATGGGCAGTGGTCGCGTGGTGGGCGATGCACTGGTCAACAGCCCGAAAGTCGATGGCATCAGCTTCACCGGTTCCGTGGGCGTGGGTCGTCAGATCGCCGTCAGCTGCGTATCGCGCCAGGCCAAGGTTCAGCTGGAAATGGGTGGCAAGAACCCGCAGATCATTCTCGACGACGCCGACCTCAAGCAAGCGGTCGAATTGTCGGTACAGAGCGCGTTCTACTCCACCGGCCAGCGTTGCACCGCTTCCAGCCGCTTTATCGTCACCGCCGGCATCCACGACCAGTTTGTCGGAGCCATGGCCGAGCGCATGAAGTCGATCAAGGTCGGCCATGCATTGAAGGCAGGTACCGACATCGGTCCGGTGGTTTCCCAGGCTCAGCTTGAACAGGACATGAAGTACATCGACATCGGCCAGTCCGAAGGTGCACGTCTGGTCAGCGGCGGTGGTCTGGTGACCTGCGATACCGAAGGCTACTTCCTCGCGCCAACCCTGTTTGCCGACAGCGAAGCCTCGATGCGCATCAGCCGTGAAGAGATCTTCGGTCCGGTGGCCAACATCGTCCGCGTCGCCGATTACGAAGCAGCCCTGGCCATGGCCAACGACACCGAGTTCGGTCTGTCGGCGGGCATCGCTACCACGTCCTTGAAGTACGCCAACCACTTCAAGCGCCACTCCCAGGCAGGGATGGTGATGGTCAACCTGCCGACGGCCGGCGTGGATTACCACGTTCCGTTCGGTGGGCGTAAAGGTTCATCCTATGGATCACGTGAGCAAGGTCGCTATGCGCAAGAGTTTTACACCGTTGTGAAGACTGCCTACATCGGTTGATTCACCGCAATACCTCTGTAGGAGCTGCCGCAGGCTGCGATCTTTGCTTTTAAAAATCAAAAGATCGCAGCCTCGTTTCACTCGACAGCTCCTACGGGGAACAACCAAAGATTCACCCCGCATAAAAATAATCAGTGGGAGTACATCTACATGCAATCGACCCAAAAGCCGACTCACGTCCGCTATTTGATCCTGCTCATGCTGTTTCTGGTGACCACGATCAACTACGCCGACCGGGCTACCATCGCAATCGCCGGCTCCAGCCTGCAGAAAGACCTGGGCATTGATGCCGTTACCCTCGGCTACATCTTCTCCGCATTCGGTTGGGCCTACGTGGCCGGGCAAATCCCCGGTGGCTGGCTGCTGGACCGTTTCGGTTCGAAAAAAATCTACGCGTTGAGTATCTTCACCTGGTCACTGTTCACCGTGCTGCAGGGCTATGTCGGCGAGTTCGGCATGTCCACGGCAGTGGTTGCGCTGTTCATGCTGCGCTTCCTGGTGGGCCTGGCTGAAGCGCCATCCTTCCCTGGCAACGCACGTATCGTAGCGGCCTGGTTCCCGACCGCTGAGCGCGGCACTGCCTCGGCGATCTTCAACTCGGCGCAATACTTCGCCACGGTACTGTTTGCACCGCTGATGGGCTGGATCGTCTACAGCTTCGGCTGGCAGCACGTGTTCATCGTCATGGGCGTGATCGGCATCATCTTCTCCGGGATCTGGCTGAAGGTTATCCACAGCCCGCGTCAGCACCCGATGATCAATGATGCCGAGTTCAAGCACATCGCCGACAACGGCGGCATGGTCGACATGGACCAGGACAAGGGCAAAGGCAAGAAGACCGATGGTCCGAAGTGGGACTACATCCGGCAGTTGCTGACCAACCGCATGATGCTCGGCGTATACCTGGGCCAATACTGCATCAACGGCATCACCTACTTTTTCCTGACCTGGTTCCCGGTGTACCTGGTGCAGGAACGCGGCATGACCATTCTCAAGGCCGGTTTCATCGCGTCCTTGCCGGCGATCTGCGGCTTCATCGGTGGTGTGCTCGGCGGGGTGATTTCCGATTACCTGCTGCGCAAAGGCCATTCCCTGACCTTCGCCCGCAAGGCGCCGATCATTGCCGGCCTGCTGGTTTCCAGCAGCATCGTGGCCTGCAACTACGTGGATGTTGAATGGATGGTGGTCGGCTTCATGGCCCTGGCGTTCTTCGGCAAAGGCGTGGGTGCACTGGGTTGGGCGGTGGTGTCCGACACCTCGCCGAAGCAGATCGCCGGCCTGAGCGGTGGCCTGTTCAACACCTTCGGTAACCTTGCGTCCATCACCACCCCGATCGTCATCGGCTACATCATCAGCTCCACCGGGTCGTTCAAGTGGGCACTGGTGTTCGTCGGTTGCAACGCACTGGTCGCGGTGTTCAGCTATCTGGTCATCGTGGGCCCGATCAAGCGTGTGGTGCTCAAAGAGCCACCAGCGAACGGTTCTGAAGCCCCTGGCAAATTGTCTCAAGCGCATTCCTGAGGAGCGGCGTCATGCAGTTGATTGAACATTCCGACTCGCCGCGCTACATCCGCCTGCACGAGCGGGATAACGTGGTCATCGTGGTCAATGATCAGGGCGTACCAGCCGGTACCGAGTTTGCGGACGGCCTGGTCACCTTGGACTTCGTGCCGCAGAGCCACAAGGTCACCCTGGAAGACATTCCCGAAGGTGGCCAGGTGATTCGTTACGGCCAGGTCATTGGCTATGCCTTGCAGCCGATTCCCCGTGGCAGTTGGGTCAAGGAAGATCAACTGCGCATGCCGACCGCGCCACCGCTGGACAGCCTGCCGCTGTCCACCGATGTGCCGGCCGCGCAGGCACCGCTGGAAGGCTTCACTTTCGAGGGTTATCGCAACGCCGACGGCACCGTCGGCACGCGCAACATTCTCGGCATCACTACCACCGTGCAGTGCGTGACCGGGGTGCTGGATCATGCGGTCAAGCGCATCAAGGATGAGTTGCTGCCCAAGTACCCACACGTCGATGACGTGGTGGCGCTGACCCACAGCTACGGCTGTGGCGTGGCGATCACTGCGACTGACGCATACATCCCGATCCGCACCGTGCGCAACCTGGCCCGCAACCCGAACCTGGGCGGCGAAGCCCTGGTGATCAGCCTGGGCTGCGAGAAATTGCAGGCCGGGCAGGTGATGCACGACAACGACAGCTCGGTGGATCTCAGCGAGCCATGGTTGTACCGCTTGCAGGACTCCAGCCACGGCTTCACCGAGATGATCGAGCAGATCATGGAACTGGCCGAGACGCGCTTGAAGAAGCTCGATCAGCGTCGCCGGGAAACCGTGCCGGCGTCCGAGCTGATCCTGGGCATGCAATGCGGCGGCAGTGATGCGTTCTCCGGTATCACCGCCAACCCGGCACTCGGTTATGCCTCGGACCTGCTGCTGCGGGCCGGTGCGACGGTGATGTTTTCCGAAGTCACCGAAGTGCGCGATGCCATTTATCTGCTGACCTCCCGCGCGGAAAACCAGGACGTCGCCCAGGAACTGGTGCGGGAAATGGACTGGTACGACCGCTACCTGGCCAAGGGTGAAGCAGATCGTAGCGCCAACACCACGCCGGGCAACAAGAAGGGCGGGTTGTCGAACATTGTCGAGAAGTCCTTGGGCTCGATCGTCAAGTCCGGCAGCAGCGCGATCAATGGCGTGCTTGGCCCTGGCGAGCGCTTCAAACGCAAAGGCCTGATCTTCTGCGCGACCCCGGCCAGTGACTTTGTCTGTGGGACCTTGCAGCTGGCGGCGGGGATGAACCTGCATGTGTTCACCACCGGTCGTGGTACGCCTTACGGGTTGGCCATGGCCCCGGTCGTCAAGGTATCGACCCGGACTGAATTGGCGCAGCGCTGGCCTGACCTGATCGATATCGACGCCGGGCGTATTGCCACCGGGCGCGCATCGATCGAGGAACTGGGCTGGGAGCTGTTCCATTACTACCTGGATGTGGCCAGCGGCAAGAAACAGACATGGGCCGAGCAGCACAAGCTGCATAACGACATCACCTTGTTCAACCCGGCGCCGATCACCTGATACTGCATTGCCCGGGAAAAGATCGCAGCCTGCGGCAGCTCCTACAGAGCACGATTTTCCCTGTAGGAGCTGCCGCAGGCTGCGATCTTTTGATCTTAATGCGCTCGTGTGGCTTATCATTAGCCCCCTAACGACGCCCACCCCAAGGTCCTCCCGGCATGCTGGCAATTTTCCTCGAAACCCTGAACATCACCGCGCCGGTGTTTGCCATGCTGTTTTTGGGGGTGCTGCTCAAGCGCATCGACTGGATCAACGACAACTTCATCCACACGGCGTCGGCACTGGTGTTCAACGTCACCATGCCGGCGTTGCTGTTTCTGGGCATCCTGCATGCTGACCTGCGCGCGGCATTGCAGCCGGCGCTGCTGATCTATTTCTCCGTGGCGACGCTGGTGTGTTTTGCCATTGCCTGGGGCTGGGCGATCTGGAAGTGCCCGCGGGAAGATCGCGGGATCTACACCCAGGGCGCCTTTCGCGGTAACAACGGGGTCATCGGCCTGGCGCTGGCGGCCAGCATGTACGGCGACTACGGGATTTCCCTCGGGGCGATCCTCGCGGCACTGGTGATCCTGTTTTACAACACCCTCTCGACTATCGTGCTGGCGGTCTACAGTCCGGTGATCAAATCCGATCCTTGGAGCATCTGCAAAAGCGTGTTCAGCAATCCGCTGATCGTCAGCGTGATTGCGGCTGCACCCTTCGCCTATTTCAAGATCGGCTTGCCCGGCTGGCTGGAGACCTCCGGCCAGTACCTGGCGCAAACCACGCTGCCGCTGGCGCTGATCTGCATCGGCGGCACGCTGTCCCTGGCGGCACTGCGCAAAAGCGGTAACATGGCGCTGAGTTCAAGCCTGGTGAAGATGATCGGCCTGCCGGTGCTGGCGACGCTGGGGGCATGGCTGTGGGGCTTTCGTGGGGCGGAACTGGGGATTCTGTTTCTGTACTTCGGTAGCCCGACCGCCGCTGCCAGTTTCGTCATGGCCCGGGCGGCGGATGGCAATCACGAACTGGCGGCGGCGATTATCGTGATCACTACGTTGATGGCGGCTGTCACCACCAACATCGGGATCTTCTTCTTGCAGTGGGGTGGCTGGATTTAGCGCCCCTGTTCATCGGCCAGGGTTTTGCACGCCGGTTCGATAACCGGAGGCGCCTGGGTCGGATAGTGCGTGGGCATGACCTGCACCGGGGTTGTCACGACGAAGCCATCGACAAAGGTCGTTTCGACAAAGGTCGCTTTCCAGCCATTTTCCGGTGTGTCGATCTGCATGTCAGCGTTGAGCGGGTCTGTGAGCTTTACGTCTTCAGGCACGTACTGGACGCCACAGGGGTGACGAAAGTCCCGGGCGACCGGATTTATCGCCGTCCATTGAACGACTCGCACCGGTGCCTCGGAAAAGTGCAGCCCCATCCTTTGTGTTGAAACGTGCGGATTCGAGCGCATGGAAATGACCGGCAAAGGCTTGTCCTGTTGCCAGCGATTGATGACCGGTATCAGCGAGTTCTCGACGAACCGATTGATGCCGTAGTGGCTCGCATTGGGCGCGATTCGCAAGGCTTTCGGACCGGGTAGCTGATCGAAGAAAAACTGTGAATTGTCTGGCAGGAAAAAATCGTCGCTGCTGGCATTGACGATGTATTTCGGGATCGCCAGGCGATCGGCATAGCGGGTTTGCAAGTAGCTTAGCGGGTCTTCGATTTTCATCAGGTGTGCGAAGTTTTCAGTCTTGATTCGTTGGGTAATGCCCTCGTGATGGTAGTCAAAAAATGCCAGTGGCCAGTTCTTTCCGTAGGCCTGCCAGGTATGTTCAAGCACACTGTCCGTGCCCAGTACGTCGATCACAAACGGCACGATGGCCTTGATCCGCTCATCGGCAATCGCTGCCAGCCAGGTGGTCCAGCCACGTTTTGATGCGCCGCTGGCAATGAAACGGTCTATTCCCCAGGGTTGCAGCTCCTTTTGCGCGAGGTCCATGGCCTTGATCATCGACACCACCATGGGTAGGCGCACCGACATGTACGGGCGCTGGTACGGGTCATCGAGAAAGAGCTTCCAGCTGTGGGCGACGCTGGCATCTTCAGTGCGCGCAATGCCGTCGTCGGTATAGGTCAGGTACTGGTTCGGAACGTTGCTGACTGAAATGACAATCGTGCGTGTTTTACGCGCCACTTCAAGTGCCATGGCTTCGGTAAAGTCCGTCGGCTCGTCGGCGTTGTTTTGCCCTGCGTTAGGGGTTCCGTTATTGGCCACCAGCAGCGACTGGCCGCGCAGGGCATTGTCCGGGATGTAGATGTCCACGGTGTGTTTCCACTGTGCGGGGCTGACCAATCCTTGTGGCGACCATTGCTGGGAGGACAGGTCGAAACCGCGCTTTTCCACACCTGGAAATGATGTGTTGCCTTTGGCGGTGTAAACCAATGGATTGGCGTCTTCGGCTTTCGTGTAGCAGGCAAGCACTTCGCTGAAGTCTTGATTGCTGGCCTCGAAACACGCCTGGGCAGAGGCATGTATCGAGCTGCTGACGAGCAGGCTGGCCAACATCAATTTCGACAATACGAACCTGGAGTTCAATCGCATGAGAACCTTCCTTGTAATGCAGGGAGAGGTTCGAGTCCTGGTTGCAGCGATGCTGCGCCGACCATCCCCCCTGGTGGATTTTTGTCGGCGCAGTGTGTCGAAAAGATGTGTGGGCGAACAGGGTTGGCGGGGTGTCTTTTATTGTCGAAATATGTGGTTGAACCGTTCAACGCACAAGCGTTACCGAGGGCGGCGAACCACTCTGGCGATGGTGATTACTTCGGCGTCTGATAGCTGTCGATCACTTCCTGCGCTGCCCGAAACGCATCGATCGCCGCCGGCACACCGGCATACACCGCGCAATGCAACAAGGCCTCGCGAATCTCATCCACAGTGCAGCCGTTGTTCAGCGCACCGCGCACGTGACCTTTCAATTCCTGCGGGCACTTCAGTGCGGTCAGGGCCGCGAGGGTGATCAGGCTGCGGGTTTTCAGCGGCAGACCTTCGCGATTCCACACCCCGCCCCAGGCGTGTTCATTGACAAAGTCCTGCAGCGGCTGGGTGAACTCGGTGGCGTTGCCCAGTGCGCGGTCGACGAAGGCGTCGCCCATCACTTGGCGGCGGACTTCAACGCCGGTTTTTTTATTCTCGGTCATGGGACTTCCCTCTTATGGTGTTGGCGACGCCAGGCGCGTAGCGACGTGAACAGCAAAAACGCCACCAACGCCGGCAGGACGAAAAACAGCATCAAGTGTTCCAGCTTGCCGGCCAGTGGCATGCCGGTGGTGAACGACACCACGTGCAGTCCATAGGCCAGGTACAAACCCAGAAACAGCAGGCCTTCGGCGCGGGTCACCCGGTAGCCGGAGTAAAACACCGGCAGGCACAGCGCAGCGACGCCGAGCATCACCGGCAGGTCGAAATCCAGGGCGTTGGGCGACACCGACAGGGGCGACGGCGCCACCAGTGCGGTAAAGCCGAGCACGCCCAAGAGGTTGAACAGGTTGCTGCCAATCACGTTGCCCACGGCAATCTCGCGCTCGCCGCGCATTGCGGCGATCAACGAAGTGGCGAGCTCAGGCAGTGACGTGCTGACAGCGACGATGGTCAGGCCGATGATCCGCTCCGACAACCCCAAATCGGTGGCGACCGCAACCGCTGCACCCAGCAACAAGTGCCCGGCGTACACCAGCATCGCCAGTCCTGCGACGATCATCAGCAGGCTGCTCAACCATGGCGCTTGCGGGTGGTGGTCATGGCTCGATACCGGCCGTGCCGAGTGTCGCGACTGGCGCAGCAACAAGCCCAGGTAAATCGCCAGAGCCGCAAGCAATATCATGCCGTCGGCCCGGGTCAGTTCTTCATTCCAGGCGAGTACGAACACCAACAGGCTGGCGCCGATCATCAACGGAATATCCAGACGCACCAGTTGTCGGGAAACCCTCAACGGAATGATCAGCGCGGACAACCCGAGGGTGACGAGGATGTTGAAAATGCTGCTGCCGATCACGCTGCCGACCGCGATGTCGGCGTTGCGCGCCAGGGTGGCTTGCAGGCTGACCGCCATCTGCGGGGCGCTGCTGCCGAGGGCGACGATGGTCAGGCCGATGATCAGCGGGCGTATGTGCAACCTTGCGGCAATGCGTACTGCAGCGCGCACCATCAATTCGGCGCCGACAATCAGCAGGAGCAATCCGCTGAGCAATTCGATCACGCTGATCAGGGGTAAATCGGCTAATCCGAAAATGGTCGGGGCTCCATCGGTCAGTCGTCGAGGGCTTGTACGCGAACCCGTGCGGTGCCGCTTTTGAGCATGCCCAGGCGCGCGGCGGCTTCGTGGGACAGGTCAATCAGGCGGCCACGGGTGTGCGGCCCGCGATCATTGATGCGCACCACGCAGGATTTGTCGTTATTCAGATTGGTCACCTTCACCCGTGTACCGAAGGGTAGCTGGCGATGGGCGGCGGTCATGGAATTCTTGTCGAAACGTTCGCCGTTGGCGGTGCGTTTGCCTTGGTGTTTGGCGCCGTAGTACGAAGCCACGCCGGTTTTGTCGTAGCCGTGTGGATCGACGGTGTCGGTGCTGGCGCAACCGGCCAGGAGCGAGAGGAGGGCGCAAAGTCCAAGTAGACGCTTCATTTGAAAGCTTCCAAAAATAAATGTGGGAGCGACGGTGCGGCGGTCCGACTTGCTCGCGATTGGCATTCTGACAGTCAACTTTGTGTTGAGTGCCGGACCGCTATCGCGAGCAAGTCGAATCGTCGCACCGTCGCTCCCACAGGGATTTGAGCCAGACTTAAAAACTGGCTCCATTCCGGTCAGCCTTCGAGCTTGCTTTTCAGCAGTTCGTTGACTTGTTGCGGGTTGGCCTTGCCTTTGGAGGCTTTCATGGCCTGGCCGACGAAGAAGCCGAACATTTTGCCGCGCTTGGCTTCGTCTGCCGCACGGTATTGCTCGACCTGCTCGGCGTTGGCCGCGAGCATTTCGTCCAGTACCGCCGAGATGGCGCCGGTGTCGGTCACTTGCTTGAGGCCGCGCTTGTCGATGATCTCGTCCGCGCTGCCTTCGCCGTTGGCCATCGCTTCGAACACCACCTTGGCGATCTTGCCGGAGATGGTGTTGTCCTTGATACGCAACAGCATGCCGCCCAGAAGCTCGGCGGAAACCGGCGACTCTTCGATGTCCAGGCCTTGCTTGTTGAGCAGGCTGCCCAACTCGACCATCACCCAGTTCGCCGCCAGTTTGGCGTCGCCGCCGATGCTCGCGACTTTTTCGAAGTAGTCGGCTTGCTCACGGCTGGTGGCCAGGACGCTGGCGTCGTAGACCGACAGACCGAATTGCTCCTGGAAGCGTTCGCGCTTCTGCGGTGGCAATTCCGGCAGGGTGGCGCGCACGTCGTCAAGGAACGAGTTCTCGATGACTACCGGCAGCAGGTCCGGATCGGGGAAGTAACGGTAGTCGTTGGCTTCCTCTTTGCTGCGCATCGGACGGGTTTCGTCCTTGTTCGGATCGTACAGGCGGGTCTGCTGGATCACCTTGCCACCGTCTTCGATCAATTCGATCTGACGCTGGATTTCGCTGTTGATCGCCTTCTCGATGAAACGGAACGAGTTGACGTTCTTGATCTCGCAGCGGGTGCCGAATTCGACCTGGCCTTTCGGACGGATCGACACGTTGCAGTCGCAACGCAGCGAGCCTTCGGCCATGTTGCCGTCGCAGATGCCCAGGTAGCGCACCAGCGCGTGGATCGCCTTGACGTAAGCCACGGCTTCCTTGGCACTGCGCATGTCCGGCTCGGAGACGATTTCCAGCAACGGCGTGCCGGCACGGTTCAGGTCGATGCCGCTGGCGCCGCTGAATTCTTCGTGCAGGCTCTTGCCGGCGTCTTCTTCCAGATGCGCGCGAGTGATGCCGACACGTTTGACCGTGCCGTCTTCGAGGGCGATGTCCAGGTGGCCCTTGCCGACGATCGGCAATTCCATCTGGCTGATCTGATAGCCCTTCGGCAGATCCGGGTAGAAATAGTTTTTACGGGCGAACACGTTGTGCTGGCCGATCTCGGCGTCAATCGCCAAGCCGAACATCACCGCCATGCGCACCGCTTCCTGGTTCAGCACCGGCAATACGCCGGGCATGCCGAGGTCTACCAGGCTGGCCTGGGTGTTCGGCTCGGAACCGAAGGTGGTGGAGCTACCGGAAAAGATTTTCGACCGGGTGGTGAGCTGGGTATGAATCTCCAGCCCGATCACGACTTCCCATTGCATGTGTTTCTCCTCAGAAGCCGGTTGGGGTGCGGGTGTGCCAGTCAGTGTTTTGCTGATACTGATGGGCAACGTTCAACAGGCGACCTTCCTGGAAATACGGAGCGAGCAGTTGCACGCCGACCGGCAGGCCATCGACAAAACCTGCCGGCATGGACAAGCCCGGCAGACCGGCGAGGTTGGCGGTGATGGTGTAGACGTCTTCCAGGTAGGCAGCGACCGGGTCGCTGTTCTTGGCGCCGAGCTTCCAGGCCGGGTTCGGCGTGGTTGGGCCGAGGATGATGTCGACCTCATTGAAGGCCGCCATGAAGTCGTTCTTGATCAAGCGACGAATCTTCTGCGCCTTCAGGTAGTAGGCGTCGTAGTAACCGGCGGACAGCGCATAGGCGCCAACCATGATCCGGCGCTGAACTTCCGGCCCGAAGCCTTCGCCACGGGAACGCTTGTACAGGTCTTCCAGGTTTTTCGGGTCTTCGCAACGATAGCCGAAACGTACGCCGTCGAAACGCGACAGGTTGGAGGACGCTTCCGCCGGGGCGATCACGTAGTACGCAGGAATCGCGTGCTGCATATTCGGCAGGCTGATTTCCTTGACCACCGCGCCGAGCTTTTTCAACTCTTCAACGCTGGCCATGACCAGATCGGCGATGCGGGGGTCGAGACCGGCGCTGAAGTATTCCTTCGGCACGCCGATGCGCAGGCCTTGCAGCGAGCCGTTGAGGCCGGCGCTGTAATCAGGCACGGGTTCGTCGATGCTGGTGGAGTCTTGCGGGTCGAAACCGGCCATGCCTTGCAGCAGGATCGCGCAGTCTTCGGCGGTGCGGGCCAATGGGCCGCCCTGATCGAGGCTGGACGCGTAGGCAATCATGCCCCAGCGCGAAACGCGACCGTAGGTCGGTTTCAGGCCGGTGAGGTTGGTCAGGGCCGCAGGCTGACGGATCGAACCGCCTGTGTCAGTGCCGGTGGCTGCTGGCAACAGACGAGCAGCTACCGCCGCCGCCGAACCGCCAGACGAGCCGCCCGGCACGTGTTCCAGGTTCCACGGGTTTTTCACCGCGCCGTAGTAGCTCGACTCGTTGGCCGACCCCATGGCGAATTCGTCCATGTTGGTCTTGCCCAGGGTCACGGCCCCGGCCGCAGCCAGCTTGGCGACGACGGTGGCGTCGTACGGTGCCTTGAAGTTGTCGAGCATCTTCGAGCCGCAGCTGGTGCGAATGCCCTGGGTGCAGAACAGGTCTTTGTGGGCGATCGGCGCGCCGAGCAGGGCGCCGCTCTCACCATTGGCCCGACGAGCGTCAGCGGCTTTCGCCTGCGTCAGCGCCAGGTCCTCGGTGAGGCTGATGAAACTGTTGAGCTGCGGATCGAGCTGGGCGATGCGCGCCAGCAGGACTTTGGTCAGCTCTTCGGAGGAAAACTTTTTATCGGCGAGTCCGCGGGCGATCTCGGCCAGAGTCAATTGATGCATTGCAGGCTCTTTCCCTTTAGTCGATGACTTTCGGAACCAGGTACAGGCCGTTTTCGACCGCTGGTGCGATGGACTGGTAGGCCTCGCGGTGATTGGTCTCGGTCACGACGTCTGCACGCAGGCGCTGGCTGGCTTCCAGTGGGTGGGCCAGCGGTTCGATACCGTCGGTATTGACCGCTTGCATTTCGTCGACCAGCCCGAGAATGCTGTTCAGGGCCGAAGTGATGTGTGGAAGATCGGCATCATTGAGGCCAAGGCAGGCCAAATGAGCGATTTTTTCCACGTCGGAGCGTTCAAGCGCCATGGGATTCTCCAGTGGAAAACAGAACGGACGGCGTCCGTGTGTTAGATTGTCGGAACACTACCGCATTTCTACGGTCTCAAGGCCGCGATTGTGGGGCTTGGTGCACAGAAAAGCGGCCAATTTAACATATTGGCGCCTTGCCCAAAATCCCTGTCGTTGTTAGAGTTTGCCGCACTTTTTTACCCACGCGTTGCCTAGGGTCCCTTTCCCATGTTCAAGAAACTGCGTGGCATGTTTTCCAGCGATCTTTCCATTGACCTGGGCACTGCCAACACCCTTATTTACGTGCGCGAGCGCGGTATCGTCCTGAATGAGCCCTCCGTTGTGGCCATTCGGACACACGGTAACCAGAAAAGTGTCGTTGCTGTCGGCACCGAAGCCAAGCGCATGCTCGGCCGTACGCCGGGCAACATTGCTGCCATTCGTCCGATGAAGGACGGTGTGATCGCCGACTTCAGCGTTTGCGAAAAAATGCTGCAGTACTTCATCAACAAGGTTCACGAAAACAGCTTCCTGCAGCCTAGCCCTCGCGTGTTGATCTGCGTTCCGTGCAAATCCACCCAGGTTGAGCGTCGTGCCATCCGTGAATCGGCCCTTGGCGCCGGTGCCCGTGAAGTGTTCCTGATCGAAGAGCCAATGGCCGCTGCGATCGGTGCCGGCCTGCCGGTTGAAGAAGCTCGCGGTTCGATGGTCGTGGATATCGGTGGCGGTACCACCGAAATCGCGCTGATCTCCCTGAACGGTGTGGTTTACGCCGAATCCGTGCGTGTTGGCGGCGACCGCTTCGACGAAGCGATCATCACCTACGTGCGTCGCAACTACGGCAGCCTGATCGGCGAATCCACCGCCGAGCGCATCAAACAGGAAATCGGTACGGCCTACCCGGGTGGCGAAGTTCGCGAAGTCGATGTTCGTGGCCGTAACCTGGCCGAAGGCGTTCCGCGCGCATTCACCCTGAACTCCAACGAAGTGCTGGAAGCTCTGCAAGAGTCCCTGGCCACTATCGTTCAGGCCGTGAAAAGCGCCCTGGAGCAATCGCCTCCGGAACTGGCTTCCGACATCGCCGAGCGTGGCCTGGTACTGACCGGTGGTGGCGCCTTGCTGCGTGACCTGGACAAATTGCTGGCCCAGGAAACCGGTCTGCCGGTGATCGTTGCCGAAGACCCGCTGACCTGCGTTGCTCGCGGCGGTGGCCGTGCATTGGAAATGATGGATAAACACACCATGGACCTGCTTTCCAGCGAATAAGTCGCCGGATTGCCTCTATGCTGTTGAGCGCGCAGGCGGCACTTTGCAGTGCTGCCTGTTCGCGTTTATCTTCTGTCACTTTGCATCCTGGCCGGATTGCTGCCGTATGAATAAACAGAACATTTGCCTGGGAGGAGCGGCTTATTAAACCGCTTTTCACCAAGGGCCCTTCACTGGGCGTGCGCCTGTTGGTGCTTGTCGTGCTATCGGTCGCGCTGATGGTGGTCGATGCCCGTTTCAGTCTGCTCAAGCCTGCACGCAGCCAGATGTCGCTGGTGCTGATGGACGCCTACTGGATCACTGACCTGCCTGGACGACTGTGGGAAGGTATCGCCAGTCAGTTTGGCAGCCGGACCGAACTCGTCGCCGAAAACGAAAAACTCAAAAGCGAAAACCTGCTGTTGCAGGGGCGCATGCAGAAGCTTGCCTCCCTGACCGAGCAGAACGTTCGGCTGCGCGAGTTGCTCAACTCTTCGGCACTGGTCAACGAGAAGGTCGAAGTGGCCGAGTTGATCGGTATGGACCCCAACCCGTTCACCCATCGCATCATCATCAATAAAGGTGAGCGCGACGGCGTGGTCCTCGGTCAGCCGGTACTCGATGCCCGTGGCCTGATGGGCCAGGTGGTCGAGTTGATGCCCTACACCTCCCGCGTCTTGCTGCTGACCGATACCACCCACAGCATCCCGGTGCAGGTGAACCGCAACGGGTTGCGGGCGATTGCCAGCGGCACCGGCAACCCGGAACGTCTCGAATTGCGGCATGTGGCCGATACCGCCGACATCAAGGAAGGCGATTTGCTGGTCAGCTCCGGCCTCGGTCAGCGTTTCCCAGCAGGTTATCCAGTGGCGACGGTCAAGGAAGTGATTCACGATTCCGGCCAGCCGTTTGCCATTGTCCGCGCCATTCCGACCGCTGCCTTGAACCGCAGCCGTTACCTGCTGCTGGTGTTCAGTGACAACCGTACGGCTGAAGAGCGCGCCAACGATGCCGCCCAGGCTCAGGAAAGCCTGGATGCACAGGGTGGTGGCCCGATCATTCCGGCGACAGTTCCGAAACTGGTCAACCCTGTAGCCCCCGCTGCACCGGCCGCCGCACCGGTAGCTCCTGCTACGGTGGCGCCCGCGGCCACTGCGCCAGTCAAGCCAGCCACCACGCCAGCCAAATCTGCGGCCACGCATCCTGCGGCGGCTAAACCGCCGGCGGCGCAACCCGCTGCCGCGAAACCTGCCGCCAAACCGCCAGTCTCCGTGCCGGCCACTCCAGTGGGGAGAGAATAATGGGCGGTGTAAAAGCATCCCGAAACGGCTGGATAGTCTGGCTGACATTTGCCGTCGGTCTGCTGCTGAGCGTTTCACCTCTGCCGCAATTCATGGAAATCCTGCGCCCGCTGTGGCTGGCCTTGTTGCTGGCATTCTGGGCGTTGAACCTGCCGCAGACCGTCGGGATGGTGACGGCGTTTTGCCTGGGGCTGGCTGAAGACGTGCTCTACGGTACCTTGCTGGGTCAGAATGCCTTGATCCTGACGCTCATCACCTACCTGGTACTGGCGCTGCAGCAACGTCTGCGGATGTTCCCGATGTGGCAGCAGAGCCTGGTGATCCTGGTGATCTTCGGCCTCGCCCAGCTTGTACAACTATGGCTCAGTGCCTTGACCGGCAATCGTCAACCGACGCTGGCGCTGGTACTGCCGGCACTGGTCAGTGCATTGCTCTGGCCCTGGATCAGTTTCGGTTTGCGCGGATTGCGTCGACGCTACAAAATCAATTAATTCGCTCAGGCATTGGACAGGGAGAGGTCTTGATGAAACGGTTGTACCTCGCCTCTGGCTCGCCGCGTCGGCGTGAATTGCTCACGCAGATCGGCGTTCCGTTCTCCGCCGTCAGTGCGGACATCGATGAAACCCCTGTACTCAAAGAATCCCCATCGGCCTATGTCGAGCGTCTGGCGCGCGGCAAGGCCGAAGCCGGGTGCGGCGGCGTCGTGTCTGAAGAACCGTTCTGCGTGCTCGGCGCCGATACCGCCGTGGTGCTCGATGGAAAAATTCTCGGCAAACCGGTTGATGAAGCGGATGCGTGCGCCATGCTGATGATGTTGTCAGGGTGTGAGCATGAGGTCCTGACCGCGATTGCAGTGCTCGATGGCGAACGTTGCGAGTCTCGGGTTGTCACCAGTCGGGTGCGATTTCGTGCTATCAGTCGCGATGAAGCCGCGGCCTACTGGGCCAGCGGCGAACCACGGGACAAGGCGGGCGGTTATGGCATTCAAGGACTGGGTGCGGTGTTTGTCGCCGGACTCAATGGAAGTTATTCAGCGGTAGTCGGACTACCGCTTTGCGAAACCGCGGAACTGCTCGGCCATTTCGGCATACCCTGTTGGCAACCCCGGAACGCGCTTTAAGCGTCGTCCTGAACAGATGCGGCCATTATCGTGAACATGCCTGAACGAGACCCTGCCATGAGTGAAGAGATCCTGATCAACATCACGCCGATGGAGTCGCGCGTGGCGGTGGTCGAAAACGGTGTCCTGCAAGAGGTCCACGTCGAGCGTACGCAAAAGCGCGGGATCGTCGGCAACATCTATAAAGGCAAAGTCGTGCGGGTATTGCCGGGGATGCAGGCGGCATTCGTCGATATCGGCCTGGATCGTGCCGCATTCATTCATGCGTCGGAAATTTCCCTGCGCGAAGGTCCGGCGGTCGAGAGCATCAGTGCACTGGTGCACGAAGGCCAGAGCCTGGTGGTGCAGGTGACCAAGGACCCGATCGGTTCCAAGGGCGCACGCCTGACCACTCAGCTGTCGATCCCTTCGCGTTACCTGGTGTACATGCCACGCACGGCCCATGTCGGCATTTCCCTGAAGATCGAAGACGAGGCCGAGCGCGAGCGACTCAAGCAAGTGGTCACTGATTGCGTGGCCAAGGAAGGGATCAAGGAAGCCGGCGGTTTCATTCTGCGCACGGCAGCCGAAGGCGCCGGCGCCGATGAAATCCTCATGGACATCCGCTACCTGCGAAGGCTTTGGGACCAGATCAGCGCCCAGATCAAAACCATCAGCGCGCCCAGCGTGATCTACGAAGACCTCGGTTTGGCGCTGCGCACCCTGCGTGATCTGGTGAGCCCGAAAATCGAGAAGATCCGCATCGACTCCCGGGAAACCTTCCAGAAAACCACGCAATTCGTCGCCGAATTGATGCCCGAGATTGCCGACCGTCTGGAGCATTACCCGGGCGAGCGGCCGATTTTTGACTTGTATGGCGTCGAAGACGAAATCCAGAAGGCTCTCGAGCGCAAGGTCCCGCTCAAGTCCGGCGGTTATCTGGTGGTCGACCCGGCTGAAGCCATGAGCACCATCGACGTCAACACCGGGGCGTTCGTCGGCCATCGCAACCTCGAAGAAACCATCTTCAAGACCAACCTCGAAGCCGCGACAGCCATCGCTCGTCAATTGCGCCTGCGTAACCTCGGCGGAATCATCATCATCGACTTCATCGACATGGAAGATGAAGAACACCAGCGCCAGGTGTTGCGCACGCTCGAAAAGCAACTGGAGCGCGATCACGCCAAAACCAACATCATCGGTATCACCGAACTGGGCCTGGTGCAGATGACCCGCAAGCGCACCCGCGAAAGCCTTGAACAAGTGTTGTGCGAGCCGTGCAACGCCTGTCAGGGGCGCGGCAAGCTCAAAACCCCGGAAACCGTTTGCTACGAAATCTTCCGCGAAATCCTGCGTGAAGCACGCGCCTATCAGGCGGAAGGCTATCGTGTATTGGCAAACCAGAAAGTGGTGGACCGCCTGCTCGACGAAGAGTCGGGCAACGTCGCCGAACTGGAGGGGTTTATCGGGCGCACCATCCGCTTTCAGGTCGAAACCATGTATTCCCAGGAACAATACGACGTGGTGCTGCTCTGAAGCGTATCGTTTTGATTGTTCGAGAATGGCTGGCCTCAGCTTTTTGCAAAACTTTTGCCATGGGGGCCACCTGACATGGACCGTCTGACACGCATTTTGGCCGCACTGACCCGCTGGGGTCTGGGCCTGTGCGCGTTGGTTTTGGTGTTGATGGCGCTCTACGTCAGCCTGGGCCGGGAGCTGACGCCGTTAGTCGCCGAGTACCGTGCCGACATCGAAACCAAAGCCAGCGATGCCTTGGGCATGCCGTTGCAGATCGGCGAGCTCGAAGGCAACTGGAGTGGATTCGCCCCCATACTGATGGCGCACGACGTGACGGTCGGCGAGGGCGCCAATGCCTTGCACCTGGATCAGGTGCGCGCGGTGCCGGACCTTTGGGCCAGCCTGCTGGCACGTCAGGTACGCATCGCTCATCTGGAGCTCAGCGGCCTGAAGATCAGCGTCAAGGAGGGTAACGACGGTCAATGGGCGCTGGAAGGTTTGCCGGTACAGCAGGACCAGCCAACCGATCCGGAACAGCTGCTCAATCGCATGCAGATGATCCAGCAACTGTCGGTGCTCGACAGCCAGGTGACCTTGCAGCCGTTTGCGCAGTCGCCGCTGACCCTGACTTATGTCGGCCTGAATCTGAAAACCGGGGCGTCGCGGCAGCGACTCGACGCCCGCCTGACCCTGCCCGACGGCCAGCCCGTGGCCATGAGTCTGCGCACCCGCATTCGAGCCAGTCAATGGAGGGACGCTGAAGCCGAGGTTTACCTGAGCCTGCCGCAAAGCGACTGGTCGAAGTGGTTGCCCGAGCGAGTGACCCAAGAGTGGAGTTTCTCTGAGATCAAAGCCGGCGGCGAGCTTTGGCTGACCTGGGGCAAAGGTGCCCTGCAAAGTGCTGCGGTCCGTTTGAATGCACCACAACTCAAGGGTGCCTACGCCGAGCGCAAGCAGATCCAGATCAACAATCTGGCCCTGAACGGCTACTTCCAGCGCAGTGCCGAAGGCGCGTCAGTGACTTTCGATTCCCTGGCGATGAACCTTGGCGAGACCCGCTGGGAAACGCATTTGCAACTCAAGCAAAACGCGGCCACTGATAAAACCGAAGAGCTCTGGCGCCTGCAAGCCGACCGGGTCGATCTCACTCCGCTGACCCCGCTGCTCAACGCGCTGGCGCCGTTGCCAGAAGGTCTTGCCACGGTCGTCGAGCGGCTCAAAGTCACGGGCAGCCTGCGTAACGTGCTGGTCGACTTGCGCCCCAATGCCACAGACGACAGCAAGTTCGGCTTTGCCGCCAACCTCGACCAGGTAGGCTTCGATGCCTATCACGGTGCGCCGGCGGCGCGAAATGTCAGCGGCAGCATCAGTGGTGACCTGGGGCGCGGCGAATTGCGTATGGACAGCAAGGATTTCATGCTGCATCTGGACCCGATTTTCGCCAAGCCATGGCAGTACCTTCAGGCCAATGCGCGGCTGACCTGGAAACTCGATAAAGAAGGTTTCACCCTGATCGCGCCGTACCTGAAGGTGCTGGGCGAGGAAGGCAAGATCGCCGGCGACTTCCTGATTCGCCTGCACTTCGATCACACCCAGGAAGACTACATGGACCTGCGGGTCGGCATGGTGGATGGTGACGGTCGCTACACCGCCAAGTACTTGCCGGCAGTCCTCAGCCCGGCGCTGGATGAATGGCTGCGCACGGCGATTCTCAAGGGCGCGGTGGACCAAGGCTTCTTCCAGTATCAAGGGTCGCTCAGCCATGGTGCCGCGGACGTCGATCGCAGCATCAGCCTGTTCTTCAAGGTTCACGATGCCGAACTGGCCTTCCAGCCGGGCTGGCCCCATGTCAGCAAGGTCAGCGGCGATGTGTTTGTCGAAGACAGCGGCGTGCGGATTCTGGCCAGCAAGGGCCAGTTGCTCGACACGCAGGTCAGCGATATCTACGTCAACATTCCCCATGTGCCTGCCGGGCAGAACGTTCATTTGTTCCTCGATGGCGGGTTTACCGGCGGTTTGGGCGATGGCCTGAAAATCCTCCAGGACGCGCCGATCGGTACCGGGGCAACCTTTGCCGGGTGGGAAGGCGAGGGTGATCTGCAAGGCAACTTGAAGCTGGATATTCCGCTGGCGAAAGGCGAGGAGCCGAAGATCCTCGTCGATTTCAAGACCGCCAAGGCACGCTTGAAACTGGCTGAACCTGTGCTGGAGCTGACCCAACTCAAAGGTGATTTCCGTTTCGACA
The DNA here is from genome assembly GCF_056402055.1 of Pseudomonas sp. P4_C4. Taxonomy (NCBI): domain Bacteria; kingdom Pseudomonadati; phylum Pseudomonadota; class Gammaproteobacteria; order Pseudomonadales; family Pseudomonadaceae; genus Pseudomonas; species Pseudomonas sp. P4_C4. The sequence goes on from NZ_JBFUID010000008.1 coordinate 100,002, forward strand.
GTGCCAAGGGCCTGAGTGGGCAGAACATCAGCGCACGGGCGTTCGACAAGCCGGTCACCGCACAGATTTTTGCCGACGGCAGTCCGGGTAAGCTTAATACCCGGGTGACCGCGTCGGGCCAGGTCGAGGTCAGGAAACTGACCGACTGGCTGAAGGTGACCCAGCCTCTGCCGGTGAGTGGCGTGATCCCTTATCAACTGCAACTGACCCTGAATGGCGCCGACAGCCAATTGCTGGTCAATTCCAATCTCAAGGGCGTGGCCGTCGATTTGCCTGCGCCGTTCGGCATGGCTGCCGATGCCGGGCGCGACACGACGTTCCGTATGACCTTGCAGGGTGACGAACGGCGCTATTGGGTCAACTACGCGGACCTGGCGAGTTTCACGTTTGCCGCCCCGGCCAGCAATTTCGCCGACGGTCGCGGGGAATTGTTCCTCGGTGGCGGCGAGGCCGTGTTGCCTGGCACCAAAGGCCTGCGGATAAAGGGTGTGTTGTCGGAGCTGGACGTTGGCCCGTGGAAGGATCTGGTGGATAAATACGCCGGACAGGACCCCGGCGGCAGCGCGAAGCAATTGCTCAGCGGCGCGGATTTCAAGGTAGACAAGCTTAGCGGTATCGGCACCACGCTCGACCAGGCCTCGATTCAGCTGGCGCGCAAGCCTTCCGCCTGGGCGCTGCAACTCGACAGCCAGCAGATCAAGGGTAGCGCGAGCCTTCCTGATTCGAAGGCCACGCCGATCATGATCAATCTGCAAACCGTGCGCCTGCCCGCACCGGACCCGGCCGTGCTGGCCGATGAAAACTCGCCGGATCCGCTGGCGTCGGTGGACCCGACGATAATCCCTGCGATGGACATCACCATCAATCAGTTATTCCAGGGCCAGGATCTGGTGGGGGGCTGGTCGCTGAAGATTCGTCCTACGCCCAAGGGCATCGTGTTCAACTCGCTGGACCTGGGCCTCAAGGGCATGCTGTTGGTGGGCAGCGGTGGCTGGGAAGGCGCGCCTGGCGCCAGCAACAGCTGGTACAAGGGACGCATCAGCGGCAAGAACCTCGCCGATGTACTCAAGGGCTGGGGGTTTGCGCCAAGCGTCACCAGCCGGGACTTTTATATGGATGTCGATGGCCGCTGGCCCGGATCGCCGGCCTGGGTGGCGACCAAACGATTCTCCGGCTCGCTCGATGCGACGCTCAATCAGGGCCAGTTCGTCGAGGTCGAAGGCAGTGCTCAGGCGCTGCGGGTATTTGGTTTGCTCAACTTCAACTCCATCGGCCGGCGCCTGCGCCTGGACTTCTCCGACCTGTTCGGCAAAGGTCTGAGTTATGACCGGGTCAAGGGGCTGCTGGTTGGGACCAATGGGGTGTATGTCACCCGTGAGCCGATCCGGCTGACGGGCCCTTCGAGCACCATCGAACTCGACGGCACCCTGAACATGGTGGCCGATCAGATCGATGCGAAACTGATGGTGACCTTGCCGGTGACCAATAACCTGCCGATTGCCGCACTGATCGTCGGTGCACCCGCAGTCGGCGGGGCACTGTTCCTGATCGACAAGCTGATCGGCGACCGGGTCTCCCGTTTCGCCAGTGTGAAGTACATGGTCCAAGGGCCGTGGAAAGAACCGAAAATCACCTTCGACAAGGCTTTTTGAAAAGCCATCCTTCGGACCTATGGAGTAGCATGGCCGTAACTCCCCTGTAGGAGCTGCCGCAGGCTGCGATCTTTTGATCTTGTTTTTCAGAAGCAAAATCAAAAGATCGCAGCCTGCGGCGGCTCCTACGGTTATGCGTTGATTTCAATCAAGGAAAGGGCCATGTCTGTAGCGGTGATTCAAATGGTCAGCCAGAGCGATGTGCTGGCTAATCTGGCCCAGGCCCGTCGACTGCTCGAGCAAGCGGCCGCCGGTGGCGCGAAGCTCGCGGTATTGCCGGAAAACTTCGCCGCCATGGGCCGGCGCGACGTTGCCGACATCGGGCGCGCCGAAGCCTTGGGCGAAGGCCCGATCCTGCCCTGGTTGAAACAGACCGCACGCGACCTCAAGTTATGGATTGTGGCCGGCACGTTGCCGTTGCCGCCGGTGGATCAGCCGACGGCGAAAGCCCATGCCTGTTCGTTGCTGGTCGATGACCAGGGCGATACGGTGGCGCGCTACGACAAGCTGCACCTGTTCGATGTGGACGTGGCGGACAATCGTGGCCGTTATCGTGAATCCGATGACTATGCTTATGGCAACGGAGTGGTTGTGGCGGACACACCGGTCGGCCGGGTTGGCCTGACGGTCTGCTATGACCTGCGCTTTCCCGAGCTGTACAGCGAATTGCGCGCGGCCGGCGCGGAACTGATTACCGCCCCTTCGGCCTTCACCGCGGTGACCGGCGCGGCGCATTGGGATGTGCTGATACGTGCGCGAGCCATCGAGACGCAATGTTATGTGCTCGCCGCGGCCCAGGGCGGGACGCATCCGGGGCCGCGGGAAACCTTTGGCCATGCCGCCATCATCGACCCATGGGGCCGGGTACTGGCGCAACAGGATCAAGGCGAGGCCGTGCTGCTGGCCGAACGCGACAGCAATGAACAGGCGTCCATCCGGGCGCGGATGCCGGTGTCCAGTCACCGGCGATTTTTCTCGCAGGGCGCCCAGCGACCTGCATCAGAACGACGAATTTAAGGCGTAAAGCATATGAGCGAGTTGTTGTCCTCAGTCAGTGAACACCTGCTGGCGCCCGGTGGCGTCACGATCGAGAGCCTGCAAGGCGTGCTCGGCGACTTGGCCGGGCCAGGCATCGATGCCGCCGACCTGTATTTCCAGGGGCAGATCTCCGAGTCCTGGGCGCTGGAAGACGGCATCGTCAAGGAAGGCAGCTTCAACCTTGACCAGGGTGTCGGCGTGCGCGCGCAATCGGGTGAAAAAACCGGTTTTGCCTACAGCAATGCCATTACTCTTGAAGCCCTGGGCGCGGCGGCGCGTGCCGCCCGTTCGATTTCCCGGGCCGGGCAGCACGGCACCGTACAGGCATTCACCAGCCAGGACGTCGCGCAGTTGTATGCGCCGGACAATCCCCTGGAAGTGCTGACCCGTGCCGAGAAAGTCGATTTGCTCAAGCGAGTCGACGCCRCGACCCGCGCCCTCGACCCACGCATCCAGCAAGTCACCGTGAGCATGGCCGGTGTCTGGGAGCGGATTCTGGTGGCTTCCACCGATGGCGGTCTGGCGGCGGATGTGCGGCCGTTGGTGCGCTTCAACGTCAGCGTGATCGTCGAGCAGAACGGTCGCCGCGAGCGCGGCGGTCATGGCGGTGGCGGGCGGACCGATTACCGTTATTTTCTTGGCGAAGACCGCGCCATGGGCTATGCCCGTGAAGCGTTGCGTCAGGCACTGGTCAACCTTGAAGCCATCCCGGCACCGGCCGGTACCTTGCCGGTGGTGCTCGGTTCCGGCTGGTCGGGTGTGCTGCTGCATGAAGCCGTCGGTCATGGCCTGGAAGGCGACTTCAACCGCAAGGGCAGCTCGGCTTATAGCGGGCGCATGGGCGAGATGGTCGCATCGAAGCTGTGCACCATTGTCGATGACGGCACCCTGGCCGGTCGCCGCGGCTCGTTGAGCGTCGACGACGAAGGCACGCCGACCGAGTGCACCACGCTGATCGAAAACGGCGTACTCAAAGGCTACATGCAGGACAAGCTCAACGCGCGCCTGATGGGCGTGGCGCGTACCGGTAACGGCCGTCGCGAATCCTACGCGCACCTGCCGATGCCGCGCATGACCAACACCTACATGCTCGCCGGCGAAAGCGACCCGGCGGAAATCATCGCCTCGGTGAAGCGCGGCATCTACTGCGCCAACCTGGGTGGTGGTCAGGTGGACATCACCAGCGGCAAGTTCGTGTTCTCCACCAGCGAGGCGTACCTGATCGAGGACGGCAAGATCACCGCTCCGGTCAAGGGCGCGACCCTGATCGGCAACGGGCCGGAAGCCATGAGCAAGGTGTCGATGGTCGGTAATGACCTGTCGCTGGACAGCGGTGTGGGCACGTGTGGCAAGGATGGGCAATCGGTGCCGGTGGGTGTCGGCCAGCCAACGCTGAAGATTGATGCGATCACCGTGGGTGGCACGGGCGCATAAGGATAGGGACATCTCCTGTAGGAGCTGCCGAAGGCTGCGATCTTTGCCTTTTTTAATGATCAAAAGATCGCAGCCTTCGGCAGCTCCTACAAGAGCTTCGGAGAATTAACGCAGACCGCGTTGAGTCTCGTCCAGCTCACGGATGTACTTGAAGATTTTACGGCTGGAAGCAGGAGGCTTGTTTTGCGCAACCTCATGCTGGGCCTGACGGATCAGGGAACGCAATTGCTGGCGGTCCGCGTCCGGGTAGTCGACGACGAATTTCTCCAGAACGGCATCGTCGCCGGCGATCAGACGATCGCGCCAGCGCTCCAGGTTATGGAAGCGTTCGTTGTATTGACGGGTGGAGGCATCGAGTTGATCGAGCAGAACCAGAATGGCGGTAGTGTCCTGATCGCGCATCAGTTTGCCGATGAACTGAAGGTGCCGTTTACGCGCGATGTTCGCGGTGTGCTTGGGCGCATCGGCCAGAGCCCGACGCATTCCGTCGGTCAAGGGCAGTTTTGCCAGCAAGTCAGGCTTGAGTGTTGTAAGGCGCTCGCCAAGGTCAACCAGAGCATGCAGCTCGCGTTTAACCTGGGATTTGCTTTTTTCTCCCGTATCGAGGGAGTCGTCGTAAGAATCAACCATGGTGGCCGTCCGCAAAGAAACGCCGCCATGATAACCAGTCGGGGGCCGCTTGTCCGGCCCGGTCGCTCGATGACCGTTACCGAAAGCAGAATTTGAGTGGAGAACAGCATGAGTGCAGTTGAAAGCGTCGGCCCACAAGCGTTGCCGGCACTGCAGGAACAAGTCGAGCAGATCATCGCTGAAGCCAGGCGCCTGGGCGCCAGCGCCTGTGAAGTGGCGGTGTCATTGGAGCAGGGCTTGTCGACCACGGTGCGTCAGCGTGAAGTCGAAACGGTAGAATTCAACCGCGATCAGGGTTTTGGCATCACCTTGTACGTCGGTCAGCGCAAAGGCTCGGCCAGCACATCGGCCAGTGGTCCGGAAGCGATTCGCGAAACCGTCGCCGCGGCACTGGCCATCGCCAAACACACTTCGGAAGACGAAGCCTCGGGCCTGGCGGATGCCGCGCTGATGGCGCGGGATATTCAGGATTTCGACCTGTTCCACCAATGGGACATCACTCCGGAACAAGCCATCGAACAGGCCTTGGCCTGTGAAGCCGCGGCGTTTGCTGCCGACAGCCGGATCAAGAACGCTGACGGCACCACTCTCAGTACCCATCAGGGTTGCCGCGTTTATGGCAACAGCCACGGGTTTATCGGTGGTTACGCATCGACTCGTCACAGCTTGAGCTGCGTGATGATCGCCGAAGCGGACGGCCAGATGCAGCGCGATTACTGGTACGACGTGAACCGCCAGGGCAATCTGCTGGCCGATCCGGTCAGCATCGGCCAGCGTGCCGCGCAACGGGCGGCGAGTCGTCTGGGAGCGCGTCCGGTGCCGACTTGTGAGGTGCCGGTGCTGTTTTCCGCAGAGTTGGCCGGGGGCCTGTTTGGCAGTTTCCTGTCGGCGATTTCCGGCGGCAGCCTGTATCGCAAGTCTTCGTTCCTTGAGGGCACTCTCGGCCAGAAGCTGTTTCCGGAGTGGCTGACCATCGACGAACGTCCGCACTTGATGCGAGCCTTGGGCAGCGCGGCGTTCGATGGCGATGGCCTGGCAACCTACGCCAAACCGTTCGTCGAAAAAGGCGAGTTGGTGTCGTACATCCTCGGTACCTACTCCGGCCGCAAGCTCGGCATGCCAAGTACGGCCAACGCCGGCGGCGTGCACAACCTGTTCGTCACCCATGGTGATGAAGACCAGGCGGCCTTGCTGCGGCGCATGGGACGCGGACTGTTGGTCACCGAGTTGATGGGCCAGGGGCTGAACATGGTCACCGGCGATTATTCCCGGGGCGCGGCGGGTTACTGGGTCGAGAACGGCGAAATCCAGTTCGCGGTCCAGGAAGTGACCATCGCCGGCAACATGCGCGATATGTTCAAACAGATCGTTGCCGTGGGTAACGACCTGGAACTGCGCAGCAACATTCGCACTGGTTCGGTGTTGATCGAGCGGATGACGGTGGCGGGTAGCTAAGCTCAGACCGTTGCATAAAAAAGGCGCGCCACCCAATGGGTGGCGCGCCTTTCTTTTTGTGGATCAAAAGATCGTCCGAACGCGGCCCGAGCCTTCAGCAGCTCCTACACGAGCCCAATGTAGGAGCTGCCGAAGGCTGCGATCTTTTGATGTTTATTCGCCTTCGTCGAAGTAGTTATTGATCAAGGCTACCAGCGCGTCCATCGCTTCCTTTTCCTGCTCGCCTTCCGTGCTCAGATGGATTTTGGTGCCCTTACCGGCAGCGAGCATCATCATGGCCATGATGCTTTTGCCATCTACTGTGGATTCAGGTGTGCGTCCTACCCTGATCGTGCAGTCCTTGAACTGGCCGGCGACCCCGACGAATTTTGCAGAAGCACGGGCATGCAGGCCCAGCTTGTTGATGATTTCGATTTCCAGAGCAGGCATCGCGATGTGAATCCTTTAGCTGAGGTCGCGGTGGCGAACCTGGACGTTCTTCAGGGATTTTTGCAGCGCCTGCCCCAGACGCTCGGTCAGGTAGACGGAGCGGTGATGTCCGCCAGTGCAGCCAATGGCAATGGTGACATAGGCGCGGTTGCTGGCGGCAAAACGAGGCAGCCACTTTAGCAGGTATGTGGAAATGTCCTGGAACATCTCTTCGACATCCGGCTGTGCCGCCAGGTATTCGGCAACCGGTTGATCGAGCCCGGACTGCTCGCGCAATTCCGGTTTCCAGTAAGGGTTGGGCAGGCAACGCACATCGAACACCAGGTCGGCGTCCACCGGCATGCCACGCTTGAACCCGAAGGATTCCACCAGGAACGCAGTGCCCGGCTCGGGCTGATTCAACAGACGCAGTTTGATGGCGTCGCGCAGCTGGTACAGGTTCAGGCTGGTGGTGTTGATCTTGAGATCGGCGAGGTCGGCAATCGGCCCGAGCAGGTCGCTCTCGACGCTGATGGCTTCGGCCAGCGAGCGGTTGGCGTTGGTCAGGGGGTGACGTCGGCGGGTTTCCGAGAAGCGCTTGAGCAAGGTTTCTTCGTCGGCATCCAGGTACAGCACATCGCACTGGATGTGGCGGTTGCGGACTTCTTCGAGCAGATCGGGGAAGCGTGACAGGTGGCTGGGCAGGTTGCGCGCATCAATGGAAACGGCGACCAGCGGCTGTAGCAGCTCGGTATGAATCAAGGCTCGTTCGGCCAGTTCCGGCAGCAGACCGGCAGGCAGGTTGTCGATGCAGTAGTAGCCGTTGTCCTCAAGAACGTCGAGGGCGGTACTTTTACCTGAGCCGGAACGGCCACTGACGATGATCAAGCGCATGATTACTGACCGTTTTGCTCGTCCAGGACAACCTGATACAGGGCTTCGTTGCTTGCAGCATTACGCAGTTTTTCGCGAACTTCCTTGCGGTCGAGCATGCTGGCGATTTGTCGCAGCAGCTCAAGGTGCGCATCGGTGGCGGCTTCCGGGACCAGCAATACGAACAGCAAGTCAACCGGCGCGCCGTCGATGGCGTCGAAGTCGATAGGGGCGTCCAGGTGCATCAATGCACTGATGGGTGAAACACAGCCCTTGAGACGGCAGTGTGGAATAGCGATGCCGTTGCCAAAACCGGTGGAGCCGAGTTTTTCACGGGCAATCAGTGCCTCGAAGACATCTTGCATCTCCAGGGCCGGCACTTCGCGGGCGATCAGATTGGCAATTTGCTCGAGGGCTTTCTTTTTACTGCCGCCCGGCACGTTCACCAGGGAACGGCCGGGGGTCAGGATACTTTCAAGTCGGATCATGGGTTGGGAGTGTTAACGACCGGTTGCACCCTGGAGGAGGCTCTGGGTCTTTTCCTTATGCTTTTTGAGTTGTTTATCCAGCTTGTCGGTGAGTGCGTCGATCGCGGCGTACATATCGGTATGTTCCGCGTTGGCGACCACTTCATTCCCGGGAATATGCAGCGTGGCTTCGATTTTCTGCTTCAGTTTTTCGACGGTCATCGTGACCTGCACATTAGTGATCTTGTCGAAATGTCGCTCCAATCGTTCGAGTTTTTCGCCGATGTAGGTGCGAAGAGGTTCGGTCACTTCCAGTTGGTGTCCACTGATGTTGACTTGCATACAGCTTCTCCTTCGTTGCCAGTGCATAAAGCGGCAGGCAGAAATGCCTGCCACTGGAACGCTGTGGCGTGGCTCTACATCAACCGCTTGCGTTCGCTCGAAGGCGCGATCCCGAGGGATTCGCGGTACTTGGCGACGGTGCGGCGAGCCACCTGAATGCCTTGTGCCTCCAGTAAACCAGCGATCTTGCTGTCACTCAATGGCTTTTTCTGATTTTCCGCGGCAACCAGTTTTTTGATGATCGCGCGGATCGCCGTGGACGAGCATTCGCCGCCTTCGGAGGTGCTGACGTGACTGGAGAAAAAGTACTTCAGTTCATAAATGCCCCGGGGGGTGTGCATGAACTTCTGGGTGGTCACCCGTGAAATCGTCGACTCATGCATGCCGACCGCTTCGGCGATGTCATGCAGGACCAGCGGCTTCATGGCTTCGTCGCCATATTCGAGGAAACCACGCTGATGCTCGACGATCTGGGTGGCAACCTTCATAAGGGTTTCATTGCGGCTTTGCAGGCTCTTGATGAACCAGCGGGCCTCCTGCAACTGATTGCGCATGAACGTGTTGTCGGCGCTGGTGTCGGCGCGGCGCACGAAACCAGCGTACTGGGCGTTGACCCGCAGCCGTGGCACCGACTCCTGATTCAGCTCCACCAGCCAGCGCTCGTTGTCCTTGCGCACGATAACGTCAGGAACGACATACTCGGCTTCGGTGGACTCGATCTGCGAACCCGGGCGCGGGTTGAGGCTCTGGACCAGCTCGATGACCTGGCGTAGTTCATCTTCCTTGAGCTTCATGCGGCGCATCAGTTGGCTATAGTCGCGGCTGCCAAGCAAGTCGATGTAATCGGTGACCAGGCGCTTGGCCTCAGCCAGCCAAGGGGTCTTGGCGGGTAGCTGGCGCAATTGCAGCAGCAGGCATTCGCCCAGGTTGCGGGCGCCGATGCCGGCGGGCTCGAATTGCTGGATGCGATGCAGGACCGCTTCGATTTCGTCCAGTTCGATGTCCAGTTCCGGATCGAAGGCGTCGAGGATTTCCTCGAGGGTTTCGTCCAGGTAGCCCTGATTGTTGATGCAGTCGATCAGGGTCACGGCGATCAGGCGATCGGTGTCGGACATCGGGGCCAGGTTCAGTTGCCACAGCAAGTGGCTTTGCAAGCTTTCGCCGGCCGAGGTACGGGTGGTGAAGTCCCACTCGTCGTCGTCATTGCTGGGCAGGCTGCTGGCGCTGGTCTGGTAAACGTCTTCCCACGCGGTGTCGACGGGGAGTTCGTTGGGGATGCGCTCGTTCCAGTCACCCTCATCGAGGTTATCAACCGTCGGGGCGGTTTCCTGGTAGGAGGGTTCCTGGATGTCGGTGTTGGGCTTCTGTTCGGCGTTGTCGGCCAAGGGGTCGGTGTTATCGAAGTCGTCGCCTTCTTCCTGGCGTTCGAGCATCGGATTGGACTCCAGGGCCTCCTGGATTTCCTGTTGCAGGTCCAGGGTCGACAATTGGAGCAGGCGGATAGCCTGTTGCAGCTGCGGTGTCATCGTCAGCTGCTGGCCCATTCTCAAGACTAGCGATGGTTTCATGGCAGGGGCTTAACACCTTATTCGCCGGCGCACACGCGCCATCCACTACAGGGCGCCGGGGCGCCAAACATAAGCAAATTATATGCCTGAAACTGTAGAGTTTGCCTAGAGCGCTGTAACAATAAAAAGCTGCAATGTTTTGTTGACAGGTTGCTCCGGCCGGCTCTTGAACATCTTTGAGGCGTCGTGTTTGCCTAGAGCGCTGTAACAATAAAAAAGAGTTGTTTTTTATCGAGACAAGCGCTCGTCGACCAGTCTCGCATCTCGGTGTCTTACAGGCGGAATTCGTGGCCCAGGTACACTTCCTTCACCAGGTCGTTGGCCAGGATGGTTTCAGCGTCGCCTTCGGCGATCAGTTGGCCGTCGTTGACGATGTAGGCGGTTTCGCAGATATCCAGGGTTTCACGAACGTTGTGGTCGGTGATCAGCACGCCAATGCCTTTGGCCTTGAGGTGGTGAATGATCTGCTTGATGTCCCCGACCGAAATCGGGTCCACGCCGGCGAAGGGTTCGTCGAGGAGGATGAATTTCGGGTTGGTGGCCAGGGCTCGGGCGATTTCCACGCGACGGCGCTCACCACCAGACAGGCTCATGCCGAGGTTGTCGCGGATGTGGCTGATGTGGAATTCCTGCAGCAGGCTTTCCAGTTCCTTGCGCCGACCGGCCTTGTCGAGTTCCTTGCGGGTCTCGAGGATGGCCATGATGTTGTCGGCCACCGACAGTTTGCGGAAGATCGATGCTTCTTGCGGCAGGTAGCCGATACCAGCCTTTGCGCGGCCGTGCATCGGCTGGTGGCTGATGTCCAGGTCATCGATCAGGACGCGGCCCTGGTCGGCCTGCACCAGACCGACGATCATGTAGAAGCAGGTGGTCTTGCCGGCACCGTTCGGGCCAAGCAGGCCGACGATCTGACCGCTGTCGATGGACAGGCTGACGTCGCGCACGACCTGGCGGCTCTTGTAGCTCTTGGCCAGATGCTGAGCTTTCAGAGTTGCCATTACTGGGCCTTTTTCTCGTCGGTTTTCTTCTTCGGCTGGATCACCATGTCGATACGCGGACGCGACTCGGTCACCTTGCTGCCGGTGGCGCGACCGGCGCTGGCCAGCTTCTTCTCGGTGTCGTAGACGATTTTCTCACCTTGGGTGGTGTTGTTGTCCTTGTCGATGACTTTGGCCTTGTCGATCAGCACAACGCGATTTTGCGTTGCGTGGTACTGGATGGTCACACCCCAGCCCTGGACGGGTTTGGTGTCGCCCGCCGTTTGCAGTTGCTCGAAGTAGGCCAGGTTGCCCACCGAGGTAACCACGTCGATGTCGCCATTCGGGGTGCGGGTCATGGTCACCTTGTTGCCGGTAACCTTCATCGTACCTTGGGTAATGATCACGTCACCGGTATAGATGGCAATACCTTGCTTGTCGTCCAGTTGGGCATCGTCGGCCTGAATGCGGATAGGCTGCTGTTGATCTTCCGGCAGAGCCCAGGCGCTCACGCTTCCCAGTGCTGCGCCCAGACTGAGCAAAATCGGGAGGGTTTTAACGAGCCTCATACTGTCCTCTTACGTTCGATAGCAGGTGTATCCTGCTTTCTTTCAAATACGCCTTCATTCCCTTGCCAGTCGATACACCGCCAGCGCCGTCGATTCTAACGTCTTGCTCTGTCTGCGCATATTGCTGCTGCGGGAACACGGTCATGCGGGTGCTGGTGATCAGGGTTTTACGGTTTTTCTCGTCGAAGCGCGTGATACGCACGTCATCGATCAGTTCGACCTGTGTGCCATCAGGGTTGACCTCGCCGTGCAGGCTCTGGACGTGCCACGGAAATTCAGTGCCGCGGAACACATTCAGGTCGGGGTTGGTCAGCAATGTCACCTCGGTCGCTTTCAGGTGCTCGACCTTGTCGGACACCAGATCATATTGCAGCTTGCCGTCCGGCAGGTACTGCACGCTGTGGGCGTTGATGGCGTAATAGTCGATCGCGCTTTCATCGACCGGCGTTACCGGCTTGTCGAGGAAGCGTTCCGGGCTGATGTTCCAGTAGCCAGCCGCGGCGAATATCGCCGCGATGCAACTGTACATCAGGGTGTTGCGAAACTTTTTGCTCAGCATAGTGGGCTCACAGGTACGCCGCATTGGCCGCATCGAGGCGGTCCTGGGCGCGCAGGATCAGTTCGCAGAATTCGCGAGCGGCACCTTCACCACCACGGGCGAGGGTGATGCCGTGAGCGTGTTCACGCACGAAGCTGGCGGCATTGGCCACCGCCATGCCCAGGCCGACGCGGCGAATCACCGGCAGGTCCGGCAAGTCATCGCCGAGGTAGGCCACCTGTTCATAGCTCAGGTTGAGTTGGGCCAGCAGTTCGTCGAGTACCACCAGTTTATCCTCACGACCCTGATAGAGATGCGGGATGCCGAGGTTTTTGGCTCGTCGCTCGACCACCGGAGTCTTGCGGCCACTGATGATGGCGGTCTGCACACCGGCGGCCATCAGCATCTTGATGCCCTGGCCGTCGAGTGTGTTGAACGTCTTGAATTCGCTGCCGTCTTCGAGGAAGTACAGGCGCCCGTCGGTCAGCACGCCATCGACATCGAACACCGCCAGTTTGATCTGTTTGCCGCGTTGCAACAGGTCCGCACTCATTACATTACTCCTGCACGAAGCAAGTCGTGCATGTTCAAGGCGCCGACCGGGCGGTCTTCACGGTCGACCACGACAAGCGCGTTGATTTTATGATCTTCCATGATTTTCAGCGCTTCGGCGGCGAGCATTTCGGCGCGGGCAGTCTTGCCGTGTGCAGTCATGACCTGGTCGATGGTAGCGCTATGGATGTCGATGCTACGGTCCAGCGTGCGACGCAAGTCACCGTCGGTAAAGATCCCGGCCAGCTTTCCATCGGCTTCCAGGACCACGGTCATGCCCAGGCCTTTGCGGGTCATTTCCATTAGTGCGTCCTTCAGCAGGGTGCCGCGCTGTACTTGCGGCAACTCTTGCCCGGCGTGCATGACATTTTCCACTTTCAGCAGCAGGCGTCGGCCCAGGGCACCACCGGGATGGGAAAAGGCGAAGTCTTCGGCGGTAAAGCCACGGGCTTCCAGCAGCGCGACTGCCAGGGCGTCGCCCATGACCAGGGCGGCGGTGGTCGACGAGGTTGGTGCCAGGTTCAGCGGGCAGGCTTCATGCTCGACGTGAACATTCAGGTTGACCTCGGCGGCCTTGGCCAGCGCGGAGTCAGGATTGCCGGTCATGCTGATCAATTGAATGCCCAGGCGCTTGATCAGCGGCAGCAGGGTCACGATTTCATTGGTGGAGCCGGAATTCGAGAGCGCCAGAATGATGTCGTCGCGGGTAATCATGCCCATGTCGCCGTGGCTGGCTTCAGCCGGGTGCACAAAAAATGCCGTGGTGCCGGTGCTGGCCAGGGTCGCGGCAATCTTGTTGCCGATGTGCCCCGACTTGCCCATGCCGACCACGACCACGCGGCCCTTGCTGGCCAGAATCATCTCGCAAGCGCGTACGAAATCAGCATCGATATGGGGCAGCAGGCCTTGCACGGCTTCTACCTCGAGGCGGATGGTGCGTTGTGCTGATTGAATCAGGTCGCTGGATTGGCTCATGTCAGAAATCGTATAGCCTGATGAAAAGTCGGCGATTATAACGGTAATGATCGAATCCCTCACGCAAGTTCGTCGCGCATTGTCATTACCTGTTGCGGGAAACCTTCTAAATGGCGCTTTCAACCCGTCATGCAGTTGAACTTGCCCCGGCTTTGGCCTTGGGCGCGCAGCCTTTGCAGTGATATAGTTCGCCGCCAGTTCGGCCTGCCCGGGAGGTATGTGCTTTCGTCAGGAAGCCAGGCGTCCGAGTGAGAGGCTGCATCGCAAGGAGTTTAGATGAGTGCCGATAACGCCTACGCGGTCGAGCTGAAGGGACTGTCCTTCAAGCGCGGTGCGCGCAGCATTTTCAATAATGTCGATATCCGTATCCCGCGCGGCAAGGTCACCGGCATCATGGGGCCTTCCGGGTGTGGCAAGACCACGCTTTTGCGTCTGATGGGTGCCCAGTTGCGGCCTACCAGGGGCGAAGTCTGGGTCAACGGTCAGAATCTGCCAAAACTGTCGCGCAGCGACCTGTTCGATGCGCGCAAGCATATGGGCGTGCTGTTTCAGAGCGGCGCACTGTTCACCGACCTCGATGTCTTCGAGAACGTCGCCTTTCCGTTGCGGGTCCATACGCAACTGCCGGATGAAATGATCCGCGACATCGTCCTGCTCAAGCTGCAGGCTGTGGGCTTGCGCGGTGCCATCGACCTGATGCCCGACGAGCTTTCCGGCGGCATGAAACGCCGTGTTGCGCTGGCCCGGGCGATTGCGCTCGACCCGCAGATCCTCATGTACGACGAGCCCTTTGTCGGCCAGGACCCCATCGCAATGGGCGTTCTGGTGCGCCTGATTCGTTTGCTCAACGATGCGCTGGGCATCACCAGCATCGTGGTGTCCCATGACCTGGCCGAGACCGCGAGCATTGCCGATTACATTTATGTGGTGGGCGATGGTCAGGTGCTGGGGGAGGGGACGCCGGACGAGTTGATGAACTCGGATGAACCGCGCATTCGTCAGTTCATGACCGGCGAACCCGACGGCCCGGTCCCGTACCACTTTCCAGCGACGGATTACCGCGCAGATCTTCTGGGGAAGCGCTGATGCGCAGAATTTCATTGATAGAACGCGTTCGCCGCTTCGGCCAGGCCGGCATCGATGCGCTGGCGGTGTTCGGGCGTTCGAGCTTGTTCCTGTTCCATGCCTTGCTCGGCCGGGGCGGTATCGGTGGCGCCTTCGGGCTGCTGGTCAAGCAGCTGCATTCGGTGGGCGTGATGTCCCTGGTGATCATTGTGGTCTCCGGGGTGTTCATCGGCATGGTGCTGGCGCTGCAGGGCTTCAACATTCTTTCCAGCTATGGTTCGGAGCAGGCTGTCGGGCAGATGGTTGCCCTGACGCTGCTGCGTGAACTGGGGCCGGTGGTGACTGCCTTGCTGTTCGCCGGGCGCGCAGGTTCGGCGTTGACCGCCGAAATCGGCAACATGAAGTCCACCGAGCAGTTGTCCAGCCTGGAAATGATCGGGGTTGACCCGCTCAAGTACATCATCGCGCCACGCTTGTGGGCCGGTTTCATTTCCCTGCCGGTGCTGGCGATGATTTTCAGCGTGGTGGGTATCTGGGGCGGCTCGTGGGTAGCTGTCGACTGGCTGGGAGTCTATGAAGGTTCCTACTGGTCGAACATGCAGAACAGCGTGACGTTCACCGACGATGTGCTCAACGGGATCATCAAAAGTATCGTCTTTGCCTTTGTCGTGACCTGGATCGCCGTATTCCAAGGCTATGACTGCGAACCCACTTCCGAGGGGATCAGTCGTGCCACTACCAAGACCGTTGTATATGCCTCGTTGGCAGTACTCGGCCTGGACTTTATTCTGACCGCCTTGATGTTTGGAGATTTCTGATGCAAAACCGCACCCTGGAAATCGGTGTCGGCCTTTTCTTGCTGGCTGGCATCCTGGCTTTGCTCTTGTTGGCGTTGCGGGTCAGTGGCCTGTCCCCGAGTCCGAGCACCGATACGTATAAACTTTACGCCTACTTCGACAATATCGCCGGTTTGACGGTCAGAGCTAAAGTGACCATGGCCGGTGTGACTATCGGCAAGGTCACGGCCATCGATCTGGATCGCGACAGTTTTACTGGTCGGGTGACCATGCAGTTGGAAAAACGCATCGATAATCTTCCGGCGGACTCTACTGCATCTATCCTGACCGCTGGCCTGTTGGGCGAAAAGTACATCGGTATCAGCGTGGGCGGGGAAGATACCCTGCTCAAGGATGGCGGAACCATCCATGACACGCAGTCATCGCTGGTGCTCGAAGACCTGATCGGTAAATTCCTGCTCAATACCGTTAGCAAAGAAGCTAAATGAGGAACTGTTAAATGATCTCTACCTTGCGACGTGGCCTGTTGGTAATACTCGCGGTGTTTCCGTTGGTGTCCCACGCCGTGGCGGCGCCTTCCGCGCACGATCTGGTACAGGACACCACTAATCGGATGCTGGCCGATCTGGCGGCCAACAAAGAAAAGTACAAGCAGGATCCGCAAGACTTTTATGCGGCGCTGAACACCATCGTCGGGCCGGTCGTGGATGCCGAGGGCATTTCCAAGAGCATCATGACGGTCAAATACTCGAAGAAAGCATCCCCGGCGCAGATGAAGACCTTCGAAGAAAACTTCAAGAAGGGTCTGTTCCAGTTCTATGGCAATGCCTTGCTGGAGTACAACAACCAGGGCATCACCGTTGATCCGGCCAAAGACGAGTCGGGCGACCGTACCACCGTTGGCATGACCGTCAAGGGCAGCAGCGGTGCGATCTATCCAGTGTCCTACACGCTGGAAAAGATCAACGGCGAGTGGAAACTGCGTAACGTGATCATCAATGGCATCAACATCGGCAAGCTGTTCCGCGATCAGTTCGCCGATGCGATGCAACGCAATGGCAACGACCTGGACAAGACCATCAATGGTTGGGCCGGGGAAGTCGCCAAGGCCAAGGAAGCCACCGACAAGAAGCCAGGGCAGTCAGCCCAATGAGTGAGTCGGCAGTCCAGATGGACGAAGCGGGCGAGCTGCGACTCAGCGGTGTGCTGGATTACCGCACCGGCCCTGGCCTGCGCGAGCAGGGCAAGGCGCTGATCAAGGCCAGCAAGGCTGCGGCGCTGGTGGTCGATTGCTCGGCGGTGACCAAGTCCAGCAGTGTCGGTTTGTCGTTGCTGCTGTGCTTTATCCGCGATGCGCAGGCGGCCGGCAAGGCCCTGAGTATCCGCGGAATGCCGGATGACATGCGTGAAATTGCTCAGGTCAGCGAGCTGACCGAGCTGTTGGCGCACCCCTGACACGCATCTATAAAGAAGCCCCCCGTCCGAGTCCTGTTTGGCGGGGTTCGCAGGCGCGGGGCTTTTTTGTATGATGTCCGACCCGCGCGCACAGGGCGCCGAATGAGGTTGAGCATGCAGGCCGTAGAAGTGAAGAGCTTCCTTGAAGGAAAGCTGCCCGGAACTCAGATAGAAGTTGAGGGCGAAGGCTGCAATTTCCAGCTGAACGTGATTAGCGATGAACTGGCGGCATTGAGCCCGGTGAAGCGTCAGCAGAGCATCTATGCCCATTTGAACCCATGGATCGCTGATGGCAGCATCCACGCGGTGACTATGAAATTTTTCAGCAGCGCGGCCTGGGCCGAGCGCACCTGAGCCCAAGGGCGTCGAGATTCTTATGGATAAATTGATTATTACCGGTGGCGTTCGTCTTGATGGCGAAATCCGCATCTCCGGGGCAAAGAACTCTGCCCTGCCGATCCTGGCGGCCACTTTGCTGTGCGATGGCCCGGTGACCGTGGCCAACCTGCCGCACCTGCACGACATCACCACCATGATCGAGCTGTTCGGCCGCATGGGCATCGAGCCTGTGATCGACGAAAAACTCTCCGTCGAAATCGACCCGCGCACCATCAAGACCCTGGTCGCACCGTACGAACTGGTTAAAACCATGCGTGCGTCGATCCTGGTGCTGGGCCCGATGGTTGCCCGTTTCGGTGAAGCCGAAGTCGCCTTGCCTGGCGGTTGCGCCATCGGTTCGCGTCCGGTTGACCTGCACATCCGTGGCCTGGAAGCCATGGGTGCAGTCATCGACGTTGAAGGCGGCTACATCAAGGCCAAGGCGCCTGAAGGCGGCCTGCGCGGTGCGCACTTCTTCTTCGATACCGTCAGTGTGACCGGTACCGAAAACATCATGATGGCCGCAGCGCTGGCCAAAGGCCGCAGCGTCCTGGCTAACGCCGCGCGCGAGCCTGAAGTGGTCGACCTGGCGAACTTCCTGAACGCCATGGGTGCCAAGGTTTCCGGTGCCGGCACCGACACCATCACCATCGACGGCGTCGAGCGTCTGCACACCACCACTTACAAGGTGATGCCGGACCGTATCGAAACCGGTACCTACCTGGTTGCCGCTGCCGTGACCGGCGGCCGCGTGAAGGTCAAGGACACCGATCCGACCATCCTCGAAGCCGTTCTGGAAAAACTCCGTGAGTCCGGTGCCGAAATCACCTGCGGCGAAGACTGGATCGAGCTGAACATGCACGGCAAGCGGCCGAAAGCCGTCAACGTGCGGACCGCTCCGTACCCGGCGTTCCCGACCGACATGCAGGCCCAGTTCATCTCCCTCAACGCCATTGCCGAAGGCACCGGTGCTGTGATCGAGACGATCTTCGAAAACCGCTTCATGCACGTCTATGAGCTGCACCGCATGGGCGCCAAGATCCAGGTCGAGGGCAACACCGCGATCGTCACCGGCACCGAAAAACTCAAGGGCGCGCCAGTGATGGCGACCGACCTGCGTGCCTCGGCCAGCCTGGTGATTTCGGCCCTGATCGCCGACGGCGACACCCTGATCGACCGCATCTACCACATAGACCGTGGCTACGAGTGCATCGAAGAAAAACTGCAGATGCTGGGCGCCAAGATCCGTCGCGTTCCGGGCTAGTACCTGCTGCATGGGCATAAGGACGTGCCCGTTGATTTGTTGAAGTCGGGCCGTTTTCGGCTCGATGTATGTCCGGCGCCATTTGTGACCGGGCATGAGTACCTTGATAAGGACTGACGTTTCCCATGTTGACCATCGCACTGTCCAAGGGCCGCATCCTTGACGACACCCTGCCGCTTCTGGCTGAAGCGGGCATCGTGCCGACCGAGAATCCGGACAAGAGCCGCAAGCTGATCATTCCCACGACCCAGGAAGATGTACGCCTGCTGATCGTGCGTGCCACCGATGTTCCGACCTATGTCGAACATGGTGCTGCCGACCTCGGTGTCGCCGGTAAAGATGTGCTGATGGAATATGGCGGCCAGGGCTTGTACGAGCCACTGGACCTGCAAATTGCCCAGTGCAAGTTGATGACGGCCGGCAAGGTTGGCGCGGTCGAGCCCAAGGGCCGCCTGCGCATCGCCACCAAGTTCGTCAACGTTGCCAAGCGTTATTACGCTGAACAGGGTCGTCAGGTCGACATCATCAAGCTGTACGGCTCGATGGAGCTGGCACCGCTGATCGGCCTTGCCGACAAGATCATCGACGTGGTCGACACCGGTAACACGCTGCGGGCCAACGGCCTGGAGCCACAGGATTTCATTGCTGCCATCAGCTCCCGGCTGATCGTCAATAAAGCTTCGATGAAAATGCAGCACGCCCGTATCCAGGCGTTGATCGACACCCTGCGCAAGGCAGTGGAGTCTCGACACCGCGGCTGATTCACCTGCGCGACCTTGAGTCGCGCCCGTCTATCCGCCTCATAGCCAGAATTCTCAGGTGCCCAAGCGGAAACGACTGCTAAGTTAGGGCGCCTGAGTTTTTGCCATTCCTATGAGGTTCTCGCTATGACCGCACTGACTGCAATTCGCCGACTCAACGCTGCTGACCCGGATTTCGCGCATCATCTGGATCATCTGCTGAGCTGGGAAAGTGTGTCTGACGACTCGGTCAATCAGCGGGTGCTGGACATCATCAAGGCCGTGCGTGAGCGTGGCGACGCGGCACTGGTGGACTTTACCCGCCAGTTCGATGGCCTGGACGTGAAGTCCATGGCCGACCTGATCCTGCCGCGCGAGCGTCTGGAACTGGCACTTACCCGTATCTCCGTGCCGCAGCGCGAAGCGCTGGAAGTCGCCGCGGCTCGAGTGCGCAGCTACCACGAAAAACAGAAGCAGGATTCCTGGAGCTACACCGAGGCCGACGGCACGGTGCTGGGCCAGAAAGTCACGCCGCTGGACCGCGCCGGTCTGTACGTGCCGGGCGGCAAGGCGTCGTACCCGTCGTCGGTGCTGATGAACGCGATTCCGGCCAAGGTTGCAGGCGTCACCGAAGTGGTCATGGTGGTGCCAACCCCGCGCGGTGAAATCAACGAGCTGGTGCTGGCCGCTGCCTGCATCGCCGGTGTCGACCGCGTGTTCACAATCGGTGGCGCTCAAGCCGTTGCCGCATTGGCTTACGGCACCGAAAGCGTGCCGAAGGTCGACAAGGTGGTCGGCCCGGGCAACATCTATGTCGCCACCGCCAAGCGCCACGTGTTTGGCCAGGTCGGTATCGACATGATCGCCGGCCCTTCGGAAATCCTTGTGGTGTGCGACGGCCAGACCGATCCGGACTGGATCGCCATGGATCTTTTCTCCCAAGCCGAGCACGACGAAGACGCCCAGGCCATTCTGGTCAGCCCCGACGCCGAGTTCCTCGACAAGGTCGCCGCCAGCATCGCCAAGCTGATGCCGACCATGGAACGCGCCGCGATCATTGAAACCTCGATCAATGGCCGTGGTGCACTGATCAAGGTGCGCGACATGGAACAGGCCATCGAAGTCGCCAACCGCATCGCGCCGGAGCACCTCGAATTGTCCGTTGCCGATCCACAGGCCTGGCTGCCGAAAATCCGCCATGCCGGCGCGATCTTCATGGGCCGTCACACGTCCGAAGCCTTGGGTGACTACTGTGCCGGCCCGAACCACGTATTGCCGACCTCCGGCACTGCGCGTTTCTCCTCGCCGCTGGGTGTGTACGACTTCCAGAAACGCTCGTCGATCATCTTCTGCTCCGAGCAGGGCGCGTCCGAGTTGGGCAAGACCGCTTCCGTGCTGGCCCGTGGCGAGTCGCTGACCGCCCACGCGCGTAGCGCCGAATACCGCATCGTTGATGAACAAAAGGGGAACTGAACATGAGTAAATTCTGGAGCCCGTTCGTCAAGAATCTGGTGCCTTACGTCCCGGGTGAGCAGCCGAAGCTGGCAAAGCTGGTGAAGCTCAACACCAACGAAAACCCGTACGGCCCATCGCCAAAAGCCCTTGCGGCGATGCAAACCGAACTGAATGACAATCTGCGTCTGTACCCGGACCCGAACAGCGATCTGCTCAAGCAGGCCGTTGCCAGGTACTACGGCGTGCAAGGCAATCAGGTGTTCCTCGGAAACGGTTCCGATGAAGTGCTGGCGCACATCTTCCACGGTTTGCTGCAGCACGATCAGCCGCTGCTGTTCCCGGACATCAGCTACAGCTTCTATCCGGTTTACTGCGGGTTGTACGGCATCAAGTTCGACGCCGTGCCACTGGACGAGCAATTCCAGATCAACCCGGCGGACTACGCCAAGCCGAACGGCGGGATTATCTTCCCCAACCCGAACGCACCTACAGGTTGCCTGTTGGCGCTGGAGGCGGTGGAGCAGATTCTCAAGGCCAGCCCGGATTCTGTGGTCGTGGTGGACGAGGCCTACATCGACTTCGGCGGCGAGACGGCAATCACGCTGGTCGAGCGTTATCCGAACCTGCTGGTGACCCAGACCCTGTCCAAGTCCCGTTCCCTGGCCGGCCTGCGGGTGGGGCTGGCGGTCGGCCATCCGGACCTGATCGAGGCGCTGGAGCGGATCAAGAACAGCTTCAACTCCTATCCGCTGGATCGCATGGCGAATGTCGGCGCTGCCGCGGCGTTCGAGGATCGCGAGTATTTCGACAAGACCTGCCGGTTGGTGATCGAGAATCGCGAGAAGGTCGTTACGCAGCTAGAGGAGAAGGGGTTTGAAGTGCTGCCATCGGCGGCGAACTTCATTTTCGCCCGTCACCCCCGGCACGATGCGGCGGGGCTTGCGGCCAAGTTGCGTGAGCAGGGCGTGATCGTCCGGCACTTCAAGCAGGAGCGGATTGCCCAGTTCCTGCGGATCAGCATCGGCACGCCAGAGCAGAATCAGGCGCTGATCGATGGACTCGGCGACCTCTAAAAACAGGCACGACCCTGTGGGAGCGAGCTTGCTCGCGATGGCGGCCTGACAGTCAACAATGATGTTGAATGTTATGGCCTCATCGTCGGAACGCCGCCCGGAGCAAGCTCGCTCCCACAGTAGTTTTGGGTGCTGCGTTACTCTTCTTCTTTTTCCTTGACCGGAGCCGGCGGCGGACGCAGGCCGACTTCCGCTGTCAGCTTGAGTTCCTTGCCGTTGCGCATCACCTGGATCGCGACCTTGTCTGTCGGCTTGATCCGCGCCACCTGATTCATCGAGCGGCGGCCATCACCGGCCGGTTCGCCATCGATGGCAAGAATCACATCACCCAGTTGCAGGCCGGCCTTCTGTGCCGGACCGTCGCGGAAAATCCCTGCCACTACAATGCCCGGGCGTCCGGACAAGCCGAACGATTCGGCCAATTCCTGGGTCAGCGGCTGCACTTCGATACCCAGCCAGCCACGAATCACCTGGCCGTGCTCGATGATCGACTTCATCACTTCCATCGCCAGCTTTACCGGGATCGCGAAACCGATGCCCTGGGAACCGCCGGATTTGGAGAAGATCGCCGTGTTGATGCCGGTCAGGTTGCCGATGGCATCCACCAGCGCACCGCCGGAGTTGCCGGGGTTGAYYGCKGCGTCGRTCTGGATGAAGTCTTCATAGTTGTTCAGGCCCAGTTGGTTGCGACCGGTGGCGCTGATGATGCCCATGGTTACGGTCTGGCCGACGCCGAACGGGTTGCCGATGGCCAGCGCGACGTCGCCGATGCGGATGTTGTCGGAACGCCCGACAGTGATCGACGGCAGGTTTTTCAGGTCGATTTTCAGCACCGCGAGATCAGTCTCCGGATCGCTGCCGATCACCCGCGCCAGGGTTTCCCGGCCGTCCTTGAGCGCCACCACGATCTGGTCGGCGCCGCTGGTCACGTGGTTGTTGGTCAGGATGTAGCCTTCCGGGCTCATGATCACGCCGGAGCCGAGGCTCGATTCCATGCGTTTCTGCTTGGGCGAGTTATCGCCGAAGAAGCGACGGAACTGCGGATCTTCGAACAACGGATGGTTGGGTTTGTTGATGACTTTGGTGGTGTACAGGTTCACCACCGACGGCGCCGCGGTGGATACCGCTTCGGCATAAGACACCGGGCCCTGCTGCATACTGGTGGTTTGCGGCGCTTGTTGCAGATTGACGTCGAGGCTTGGAAGCCCGACCCACTGCGGGTAACGCTGGATTATCAAAAGAGCGACAAGCACGCCGGCCAGCAGCGGCCAGCCGGAAAAACGCAGCGCCTTGAGCATTAAGCACTTCCTGAGAGAGTTGCAGGCGGTATGAGACCGCTCATAATGACGCGCATTATACGAGGCCGCACGCGCCTCTGAACGGGATATTTAGGAGTCTTTTATGGCCGTCGCCCTGAGCACCCTGGTCGAAGAAGCCGACCGTTACCTAAACAGCGCCAAAATCGCCGATTACTGTCCCAATGGCCTGCAGGTCGAAGGCCGTCCGCAAGTGATGCGCATTGTCAGTGGCGTCACTGCCAGCCAGGCCTTGCTCGATGCGGCAGTGGAGGCCAATGCCGACCTGGTGCTGGTGCATCATGGCTATTTCTGGAAGGGCGAGAACCCGTGCATCACCGGCATGAAGCAGCGCCGCTTGAAGACCCTGCTCAAGCACGATATCAGCCTGTTGTCCTATCACCTGCCGCTGGATCTGCACCCGGACGTCGGCAATAACGTGCAGCTCGCGCGGCAACTCGACATCACCGTCGAAGGCCCGCTGGACCCGGACAATCTGAAGATTGTCGGCCTGGTCGGCTCGCTGAATGAGCCGATGACGCCCCGGGATTTCGCCCGCCGCGTCAAGGAAGTCATGGGCCGTGAGCCGCTGTTGATCGAAGGCAGCGCGATGATCCGCCGCGTCGGCTGGTGCACCGGTGGTGGCCAGGGTTACATCGATCAGGCCATACTGGCAGGCGTCGATCTGTACCTCAGCGGCGAGGCTTCCGAGCAAACCTTCCACAGCGCCCGGGAAAACGACATCAGCTTCATCGCCGCCGGTCACCATGCCACCGAGCGCTACGGCGTTCAGGCGCTGGGGGATTATCTGGCGCGGCGCTTTGCGCTGGAACACATCTTCATCGATTGCCCGAATCCGATTTGATTTCCGACTGCAATGTGATCGCTTTTGTAGGAGCTGCCGGAGGC